>CAZUZE010000012.1:12742-20645 GCA_964624565.1 uncultured Robiginitalea sp. | reverse complement strand
CGCCCCTGTACCAGGCCCTGGGGGTATTCCTGCCCCTGATCACGACCAACTGCGCGGTGCTGGGGGTCGCGATCCTGGCCCTGGGGCTGGAGGACGGCAGCCTGATCAAGGCGGTATTTTTCGCCATTTCCAGTTCGGCCGGCTTTGCCCTGGCGCTGATCGTTTTTGCGAGTATCCGGGAGTACCTGGAACTGGCGGACATCCCCGAGGGAATGAAGGGGGTGCCCATCAATTTGCTGGTTGCCGGATTGCTTTCCCTGGCGTTCCTCGGATTTGCCGGATTGGTGTAAACCCCTTCCGGAGGTCCCGGATTTATGATACCGTATAGGTTTCCCCAGAAAAGAAGAGGTCGTCGGTTTTCCGGAAATCCGAATTGGCCTTGACCTGGCGGGTCAGGGCGTCTTCGCGTTCCTCCAGCGTCACATCCCCGAAACTCCTGATGATCCCCGTTACCAGGGGAAATTGCAGCCGCACGAGCATCTGGTGCAGGGTGGGGTCTTCTTCCCGGGCGTTGTGGACCAGGATATCCCCTTCGGATATACCCGCCTCGCCTATGGTGACCACCTCGAGTTTCAGGCCGTTGAGCACCAGGCCCTTGTCCCGGTTTTTACCGAAAATCATCGGCTCCCCATGGACTACATGGAGTTGCCGGTCTTCCCGGACCGATTTGTCCGTGAATTCGGTAAAGCATCCGTCGTTGAAAATGACGCAGTTCTGCAACACCTCGATTAGGGACGTCCCCTTGAATTTTTCGGCGGCGATCAGGGTTTCTGTCATTTCCGACGGCATGTTTCCCGCAATCCTGGCGAAAAAACGCGCCTGGGACCCGATGGCCAGTTCCCCGGCGAGGAAAGGTGGCTGAGTATTCCCATGGGGGGAGGATTTCGTTTTCTGGCCCACGGAAGACGTGGGGGAGAACTGCCCTTTGGTGAGCCCATAGATCTTGTTGTTGAACAGGATCATGTTCAGGTCGATATTGCGCCGCATCAGGTGGATGAAGTGATTGCCGCCGATGGCCATGCTGTCCCCGTCACCAGTAATCACCCAGACACTGAGCTGCGGGTTGGCCAGTTTGACCCCTGTGGCGATGGCCGGGGCCCTTCCGTGGATGCCGTGCATCCCGTAGGTATCCATATAATAAGGGAAGCGGGACGAACATCCTATGCCCGATATAAAGACCACATCTTCCTTGTTGACCCCCATTTCCGGGAGCGCCTTTTGCATGGACCGCAGGATCACATAGTCATCGCAGCCGGGGCACCAGCGCACTTCCTGGTCACTTGCAAAATCCCTGAACGTGTATTTTTTCACTGTCGTCTCCATCGCTGTTACAAATAATGTTTGAATTTCTGAATCAACTCCTCATTCCCGAAAGGCAGTCCCTGTACCTTGTTGTACTGCACCAGGGTAAGTCCGTCGAAATTGATTTTCAGGATCTTTGCAAACTGACCGCTGTTCAATTCACATACCATAAGGGTCCTGAAGCGCTTGAGGACCTCCCCGGTGTTCGGGGGCAGGGGGTTGATATAGTTGAAGTGGGCAAACCCGATTTTGGAAAACCCTTCCCCGTTTAATTGTTTTACGGCCGTATGCAGGGCACCGTAGGTCCCCCCCCAGCCAATTACCAGGAGGTCTCCCGAATCGGCGAATTCAGGGACCAGGTCCGGGATGTAATTCTGTACCCTTCTTATTTTCTCTGCCCGGATTTTTGTCATGTACTCGTGGTTCTCCGGGACGTAGGACACATTACCCGTATGGGCGTCCTTTTCGAGTCCGCCAACCCGGTGTTCGAGGCCAGGGGTTCCGGGGATGGCCCATGAGCGGGCCAGGGTGGCTTCATCCCTCTCGTAGGGGGACCAGTTCTCCCGGGCCTCTTTTACGAGGCGGTTCTCAATCTCCGGCAGCTCGGCCACCGACTGAATTTTCCAGGGAGCCGACCCGTTGGCGATGTAGCCATCGGTCAGCAGGATAACGGGGGTCATGTGCTCCAGGGTGAGTTTGGCAGCCTGGTAGGCAAAATCAAAGCAATTTGCAGGGGTGCTTGCCGCAATGACGATCACAGGGCTTTCCCCGTTCCGCCCGTACATGGCCTGCAACAGGTCGGATTGTTCGGTTTTGGTGGGCAGGCCCGTGGAGGGGCCTCCCCGTTGCACATCGACCACCACAAGGGGCAGCTCGACCATCATGGCCAGGCCAAGGGCCTCCCCCTTGAGGGCGAGTCCCGGGCCGGAGGTAGTGGTAATGGCCAGGCTTCCCGCAAAAGAAGCCCCTATGGCCGAGGTGATCCCGGCAATCTCGTCTTCCGCCTGCAGCGTCTTGACCCCGAAGTGTTTGTGCTTGACCAGTTCGTGGAGGATATCCGAGGCAGGGGTAATGGGATAGGAACCCAGGAACAGTTCGAGGCCTGATTTTTCCGCAGCAGCCAGAAATCCCCAGGCTGTGGCCGTATTCCCCATGATGACCCGGTAGGTCCCGGCCGGCATCCGGGCCGGTGCAATGGAATAGGAATTGGGGATGAGCTCAAGGGTTTCGGAATAGTAATACCCGGCATTCAGGACGCGGGTATTTGCCTCGATGAGCAGGGGGTTGTTTTTGAACTTTTTATTGAAAAAGTCAATGGTGTGTTCCGTGGAACGGTGGTACATCCAGTAGACCATCCCAAGGGCAAACATATTCTTGCTGCGGTTGATCACCTTGTTGTCCAGGCCGCTGAGATCCTTGAGGGCCTCCCTGGTAAGGGAGGTCATGGCCACTTCGATGACCCGGTAATTCTCAAGGCTCCCGTCTTCCAGGGGATTGGTGCCGTATTCCGCCTTTTCCAGGTTCTTTTTTGTAAAAGAATCCACATCCACGATTATGGTATGCCCCGGTTTGACAGCGTACAAATTGGTCTTCAGCCCGGCGGGGTTCATCGCCACCAGCAGGTCCACATTATCCCCGGGGGTACTCACTTCAATACTCCCTATATGTACCTGAAAGCCCGAAACCCCGTAAAGGCTTCCCTGCGGGGCCCTTATTTCAGAGGGATAGTTCGGAAAGGTAGCCACATCGTTACCGAACATGGCAGAGGTATCCGAAAACTGGGTCCCTGTGAGCTGCATTCCGTCACCGGAATCGCCCACAAACCTGACCACTACGGCTTCCAGGGCGTCAACAGCCCCTTCCTTGTTTTTCAAATTGATCATCACCAGTAACTTTTAATACGTATTAGGGTCTCCTTGTCCCATCCCTATAAATATACTTCGTCACGGGACAACGAATCCTGATTTATATCATTAAATGGGCGGAAAGGGAATCTTACTTTTAGGTACTAATATCTAAAACCATACGCCATGGCTATTATTATCACCGATGAGTGCATCAATTGCGACGCCTGCATCTCAGAATGTCCCAACAATGCCATCTACGAACCGGGGGAAGAGTGGTCCTATTCCGATGAAACGGCCCTCAGCGGCACTGTAACTGTTCCCACCACGGGAGATGAAGTCGATGCTGACGCCGAAAATGAACCGATTTCCGATGAATTTTACTATATCGTCCCCGACAAGTGCACCGAGTGCAAAGGGTTCCACGATGAACCACAGTGCGCCTCTGTTTGCCCGGTGGATTGCTGTGTCCCGGATGATGCACATCAGGAGTCCGAGGACATGCTCCTGGCCAAAAAGGCATGGCTGCACGGGGAATAAAGCGCATAGCCTGCAGATCCGGCAGCCCCTGGCCCCTTACGGCCCTGCACCGGAGATTCCCGCGTCCCGCCTGGCCTGAGCGCGCCCGAACACTGATAATTATCATGTAATGAGTGTTTTACGGTCCTTATTTTTATAGAAACACAAATCCAGCTTCAAGGGAGTCAGGAGCCTTAGCCGGCAAGTACTCCCGGTTGTTTAAATGCTAACAAGCTTCCCGCCATGAAAAAAGACTTCCCGAAACTCATTTGCGACGCGAATGAGGCCGTTGCCAGAATCGCCCACAAAACCAATGAGGTTTGCGCCATATATCCGATCACCCCGGCCTCCCCTATGGGGGAACACGTGGATGTGTTCAGCTCACAAGGCGAAACGAATATTTGGGGAAATGTCCCTAAAATAGTCGAAATGCAAAGCGAGGGAGGCGCCGCCGGGGCCGTCCACGGATCCCTGCAGGGAGGTGCCCTGACAACTACCTTCACGGCGTCCCAGGGGTTGCTGCTGATGATCCCCAACCTCTACAAAATTGCCGGGGAGCTCCTGCCCTGTGTCATCCATATTGCTGCGAGGACCGTGGCTACCCACGCCCTTTCCATTTTCGGGGACCACTCGGACGTCATGGCAGCGCGGCAGACAGGATTTTCAATGCTGTTCGGCGGCTCGGTACAGGAAGCCATGGACTTTGCCCTGATCGCACAGGTAGCCACGCTGAAATCGCGCGTGCCTTTCCTGAATGTCTTTGACGGGTTCCGGACCTCCCATGAAATCTCCAAGGTCAGTGCGATCCCGGATGACATCATCCGGGCGATGATGCCTGAGGAAGCGATTATGGACCATAAAAAGCGGTCCCTAGACCCCGACCATCCGGTCGTGCGGGGAACCTCCCAAAACCCCGATGTCTTCTTCCAGGCACGGGAAGCGGCTAATCCATTTTACGAAAAGGTCCCCGGCATAGTGCAGGATACCATGGACGAATTCTATGCCCATACGGGGCGCAGGTACAGCCTGTTCTATTACATTGGACACCCCGAGGCCGAGAAAGTAGTGGTCATCATGGGATCCGGGCAGGGCCCGGTGATCGAAGCTGTGGACACCATGGTGAAAAACGGGGAGAAGGTGGGAGCGATTATCGTGCGCCTTTTCCGTCCTTTCTCAATAGCCCATTTTATAGAAGCCCTTCCCGGAACCGTCCGGAAAGTGGCCGTCCTGGACAGGACGAAAGAACCCGGAAGCACAGGGGAACCCCTTTACCTGGATGTGGTCACCGCCTTTATGGAAAGCGGTCGGGAAATGCCGATGATCCTCGGTGGCCGTTACGGGTTGTCGAGCAAGGAATTCGACCCTGCCATGGTCAAGGCGGTCTTTGACGAGCTGGACAGCCCAACCCCGATCAACCACTTTACGGTGGGGATCAACGACGATGTTTCCCATAAAAGCCTCAAAATAGGGGACCGGCTCCAAACCATCAAGAATACGTTTAACTGCATGTTCTTTGGACTCGGGTCTGACGGCACGGTGGGGGCCAACAAAAATTCGATCAAAATCATCGGGGAAACCACGGACAACTACGTACAGGGATACTTTGTATATGACTCCAAAAAAGCCGGGGTGCAGACCGTTTCGCACCTTCGTTTCGGCCCGGAACCCATCTATTCCTCCTACCTGATCCACAAGGCTGATTTTATCGCCTGCCACCAGTTCAATTTCATTGAAAAATACGACATCCTGGACCACATCAAGAAAGGGGGTACCTTCCTGTTGAACGCCCCCTGGTCGAACACGGAAATCTGGGACAAGCTTCCGCGGAAAATGCAGGAGGAACTCGTGGAAAACCAGGTGGATTTCTACGTCATCGACGCCAGCAGGGTGGCCCAGGAGGCCAACCTTGGAAAAAGGACCAATACCATCCTGCAGACCTGCTTTTTCGCGATATCAGGGGTCCTTCCCAAGGACGAGGCCATCGAGAGGATCAAGAATGCCATCGTCAAGACGTATTCCCACAAGGGGGATAAAATCGTCCAGAAGAACTTTGCTGCTGTGGACGCCTCCCTTGAGAACCTCCAGAAGGTAACCTATCCCGACACAGTAACCAGCAAGCGGGAGCTCAAGCCGATGATGACCGGTACCCGCGATCCGTTTGTGGCGGAAGTCCTCGGAAAAATCCTCGCAGGCAAAGGGGATGACCTTCCGGTAAGTGCCTTCCCCGTGGACGGTACCTTCCCCACCGGTACGACCCAGTACGAGAAGCGCGGCATTGCCGATTTCATCCCGATCTGGGATGATGAAAACCTTTGCACCCAGTGCAACAAGTGTGTGGCCATATGCCCGCATGCCGCCATACGTGCCAAGGTGGTGCCCAATGAAATGCTCTCTGATGCCCCTGCTTCCCTGAAGGCCGTTCCGGCCAAAGGCAGGCCGTTTGACAGCAGTTCCGAGTCCTATATCCTGCAGGTTTCACCCGAGGATTGTACGGGCTGTGACCTCTGTGTGGCCGTCTGTCCGGCCATCAGCAAGGAAGACGAAAATTTCCGGGCCATCAACATGCACAAAAAAATCGAGGTGGATGCCGACCAGGACAAAAATTGGGATTACTTCATCGAATTGCCCGATTATGACCGGACAGCCCTGCAGATAACCAATGTCAAGGGATCCCAGTTCCTGGAGCCGCTCTTTGAATTTTCCGGGGCCTGTTCCGGTTGCGGGGAAACGCCCTACATCAAAATGCTGACCCAATTGTACGGCGACAGCATCATGATCGCAAATGCCACGGGCTGTTCCTCCATCTACGGGGGAAACCTGCCCACAACGCCTTACAAGAAAAACAAAGAGGGCCGTGGTCCTGCCTGGGCCAATTCACTCTTTGAGGACAACGCCGAATTCGGCTTTGGTATGAAACTCGCACTGAATAAAAAACAGGAGATCGCCGTGAACCTGCTCTCCTCCCTGAAACCCGTGGTGGGGGAAGAACTTGCTGATCGTATTTTAAACAACCCGGAAAGCGATGAAGGGGAACGTGCCGCGAAGTTTGAAGACCTTGAGAAACTCAGGGAAATCCTGGAGGCCAGTGATAACCCCGAGGCCAGAAAACTGGGCAGGCTGACGGAATACCTTCGGAAAAAAGCCGTATGGATCGTTGGCGGTGATGGATGGGCCTACGACATCGGTTACGGCGGGCTGGACCACGTGCTGGCCTCGGGAGAGGACATCAATGTGATGGTCCTCGATACGGAGGTGTATTCCAATACAGGGGGACAAACCTCCAAAGCCACCCCTCTGGGCGCGAGCGCCAAATTCTCGGTCTCCGGGAAAAGGACCGGGAAGAAGAGCCTGGCCTTGCAGGCCATATCCTATGAAAACGTCTATGTGGCCCAGGTTGCCCTGGGGGCCAAAGACCTTCAGACCCTGAGGGCCATTGAGGAGGCAGCTGCCTACCCGGGGCCATCCCTCATCGTCGCGTATTCCCATTGCGGGGAGCACGGCTATGACCTGAAGGACGGGGCGTTGCAGCAGGAAAAGGCGGTTGAAACGGGATACTGGCCCCTCTTCAGGTTCGATCCCTCCAAACCCAAAGGGAAGAAATTCAAGCTGGATTCCAAACACCCCAGTGCCCCTATTGAGGACTTTATGTACAATGAAACCCGGTTCCGGAGGGTGGTCAAGGAAGACGCCAAACTGGGTGAAGCCCTTTTGAAACAGGCGCAGGAAGAGGTGGATACCCGATGGGAACGCCTGGAACTCTTCCGGGGCATGTAGGGAAATTGGAATGCCCGCCGGGCCCCTTATATGATGCGATACGATTGAACCCTAAAATATGTCACTCATGAAAGATAAAGCAGTTGAGTTGTTTGCCGATGCTTTCCATAAACTAAGGGAAGCCAACGACGAGTTATGCAGGCCGGAAGAAGACGTGGTTACGTCCTTGGTCTGCAGCCACTCCCATGCGGCCATCGAGAATTACCTGAAAGGATACCTTTTGTTAAATTCCGTCGTACCCCGGGAGGACGAGACCATTGCCGGCCTCTATGAGCAATGCAAGGCCATAAACAGCCACTTTCGGGATGTGCACCTCACGGGCTTCGAGTGCAATTCGCACAAGGAGGAATCGAGGTTTCAGAACAAATCGAGCAAGTACAGCCGGTGCTTCGATATCGCCGACAGCCTCGATACATTCCTGAGAAGGGAGAAGGTCCTCGCCTGACCGGCCGGGCAAGCGGGTA
>CAZUZE010000012.1:0-12642 GCA_964624565.1 uncultured Robiginitalea sp. | reverse complement strand
GATACATTCCTGAGAAGGGAGAAGGTCCTCGCCTGACCGGCCGGGCAAGCGGGTACTTAATCTTCCGGGCCTCTCAAGGGAGCGGGTCAGGAGGGAAAAGGGATCAGGCCCCTTCCGGAGCCAGTTCGACCTCCAGTCCGTTCAACTCCCTTGTGATCCGGATCTGGCAACCCAGGCGGCTCCTCTCATTGACGTAAAAGGCCTCGGAAAGCATGGCTTCCTCGTCATCCGATTTTTCCGGGAGTTCATGGTCTGAATACACATAGCACTGGCAGGACGCACACATGGCGATACCCCCGCATATCCCTACGGTCCCTTCGGGGGCCAGCTCGTAGGAACGGACCACTTCCATCAGGTTCAGGTTCATGTCCGTGGAGGCATCCACTTCGTGCAGGTTGCCCTCCCGGTCCCTGATCTTAATAAGTACGTCGCTCATTTCCGGTCTGAAAAAGTGGTTTTGGCTGTTTGAGGTGCAAAATTAAACAATATCCCAGACCTGCAAAACTGCTTGTGCGATGCCCACCCCGGGAAAGGTACCGGAAGCCCTGCCTAATCAATGGACTTTACAACGGCCTTGGGCGCTTCCTTCTTGCTGCCGTCAAAACCGTGGATCCCCCCTACCGTGGTGTATTTCATCACATATTTTTTCCCCGGGTGGATGCGCTGGTAGGCGCTCTGGCACATCAGGGTCGCCTCGTGGAACCCGCAGAGGATGAGTTTTAATTTCCCCGGGTAGGTGTTTACGTCGCCTATGGCATAAATACCGGGTATGTTGGTCTGGTAGTCGAGGGTATTGTCAACCCTGATGGCATTTTTTTCGATCTCGAGGCCCCAGTTCGAGATCGGGCCCAGTTTGGGCGACAGCCCAAAGAGGGGTATAAAGGCATCGAGTTCGACCAAAAGGTCCTCCTCGGGGTCGGAGGTGCGGCGCACAAGCACGCTCTCCAGGACATCGGTCCCCCTCAGCTCTGTGACTTCGGCCGGGGTTATCAGCCGGATTTTGCCCCTGTTCTTCAGTTCCTGTACTTTCTCCACCGAATCCAGCGCCCCCCTGAATTCATTGCGCCGGTGTACCAGGGTAACTTCCCGGGCGATCCCGGCCAGGAAAATACTCCAGTCCAGGGCAGAGTCCCCGCCTCCGGCGATCAGGACCCGCTTATCGCGATATACCTCAGGGTCCCTTACCATATAGGCAACCCCTTTGTCCTCAAATTTTTCGAGGTTCTCCAAAAGGGGCCTCCGGGGTTCAAAACTGCCGAGTCCCCCGGCGATCGCCACGACAGGCGCCTGGTGCCTGACCCCCTCGTTCGTGGTCACTACAAAAGTCCCGTCCTCCAGCTTCTCAATGGTCTCCGCCCGTTGTCCCAGGGTAAAACCGGGCTGGAAGGGCGCGATTTGTTCCATCAGGTTATCCACCAGCTCCCCGGCCAAAACCTCGGGAAACCCTGGGATGTCATAGATGGGCTTTTTCGGGTAAATCTCCGCAAGCTGGCCGCCGGCCTGGGGCAGTGCGTCAATCAGGTGACACTTCAACTGCAGCAGCCCGGCTTCAAAAACGGCAAAAAGCCCTGTCGGGCCGGCTCCAATGATGAGGATGTCTGTCTTGATCATTAAAAAAGCTTCTTAGGTATATTCAAAAGAGAAGTAAAGGAACCCGGCCGGATCAGTCGGCGACATTGACGACTTCCTCGATCTGGGGGGCGTGCTTTTTAATCGTCATCTCAACCCCGCTCCTAAGGGTCATCTGGTTTACGGAGCACCCGACGCAATTCCCCTCCAGCCTGACTTTTACGAGCTTGTCATCCTCAATGGCCACCAGGGTGATATCCCCCCCGTCATTTTGCAGGAACGGGCGGATTTCCTCAAGGGCTTCTTCTACTTTCAGCTTTAAATCTTCAGAGGTCATACTCAGTGCTTTTTGATGGCTTCGCAACCGGCCATGGTGGTAATTTTGATCGCTTCCGTGGGAGGCAAATTCGTGTTTCGAAGGACCAGCTGGCTGACCATTTGCCGTGTCGCCTCCTCAAATGCCAGGGAGGACGGGGTGTCCTTCTGAAGGGCCGCGGGCCTGCCGACGTCGGCCGCTTCCCGTATCCCCTGGACCAGCGGGATCTCCCCCAGAAATGGGATCTCCATGTCCGAGGCCAGGTTCCGGGCCCCGTGCTGCCCGAAAATATAGTATTTGTTCTCCGGCAGTTCCTCCGGGGTAAAATAGGCCATGTTCTCAAGGATCCCCAATACCGGCACATTGATGGCTTCCTGCTGGAACATGGCGACCCCTTTCCGGGCATCGGCCAGGGCGATCTGCTGGGGTGTGCTCACCACAACAGCCCCCGTCACGGGAAGTGCCTGCATAATGCTCAGATGGATGTCACCGGTTCCGGGTGGCAAATCCACGAGCAAAAAATCCAGCTGGCCCCAATGCGCATCGAAGATCATCTGATTCAACGCCTTGGAGGCCATGGGGCCCCTCCAGATCACCGCCTGGTCCGGCTGTGTGAAAAAGCCGATGGAGAGCATTTTCACCCCGTAATTCTCCACAGGTCGCATCCGCGACTTCCCGTCGACTGTGATGGCTATGGGCTTCTCCTCCGCCACGTCAAACATGATGGGGATGGACGGGCCGTAGATATCAGCATCCAGCAGTCCTACCTCAAAACCCATTTGGGCAAGGGTCACGGCGAGGTTTGCGGTTACGGTGGATTTGCCCACACCCCCTTTGCCGCTTGCCACTGCGATGATGTTCTGAATCCCAGGGATGGGGTTGCCCTTGATGGGTGCCACCCTCGGCTTGGTCGCGGCTTCCACCGTTACGTTCACCGTAATCTTGGCTTTCTCATAGACCTCCTTGTGGATGGCCTGCAGGATACTGACCTCTGTTTTCTTTCGCGCCTGCAGGCTCGGGTTCTTGATGGTTACATCCACCACTACCTCGTCCCCGAAGACCTGGACATTGCGAACGGCACCGGTAGCTACCATATTCCCCCCTTCCCCGGGAACCGTGATCGTTTCCAGGGCCGCGTAAATATCCTTTTTGTTCAGTGTTACCCCCATTTGGTTCGCTTTGCGTTTATCATGCAAAGATACGGCTTGGAATCGAATTTAGGAAAGGGGACAGGGGCGTCCCGGGAGGTATTCACAAGTGGGTCAGGGGGCTCTCATTCAGGGGGGCTCAGCATGGCCGACGGATCCCAGAAACGGGACTTGAAATCGACCACCTGGTCGTCCCGGACCTCGATCCCCTCGCTCTCGAGGAGTTGCTGCATAAGCCGGGTCCCGGGAAAATGGTGTTTTCCGGTGAGGACCCCGTTCCGGTTGACCACGCGGTGGGCCGGGACATCCTCGAGGTCGTGGGCATTGTTCATGGCCCATCCGACCATACGGGCACTACCCCCCGTACCCAGGAAACGGGCAATAGCCCCATAGGAGGTCACGCGTCCGAAGGGGACCTGCCTGACCACGTCGTAAACCCGCTGAAAAAAACCCTGGTTCCCTTCCATCACAAGCTTCAGGTGTAATAGATTCGAATGAGCGTTATTACCACCAAAATAAGCATCAGGACGCTTAAAACATAATTCGAGTTCTTCGAAAAAGCACTTTTGCGGGCTTCGAGTTTATTGAAATAGACCGTGTAAAGGTAGAGCATTGCAAAAGAGCCACACCCCGCTGCCAGGACAAAAATGGCGATGTCCCAGAACGCAAACTGAATCCAGCCCGAGCTGTTCCACATCACGTTCAGCGCACTGTAGTAGGGAATGGTCAGAAAATTGAGGGATGCCAGCAGGACCCCTTTAAAGAAACTGTTCTTGCGGCTGATGGGTGTGAAGGTCAGGTCCTTTTCCTTGTTTTTTCGGGCCTTGAGAAAAAAGAAAAGGGCAAAAAAGGCAAAGACGATCAGGGCCGCCTTTTGCAGGCTGACGATCACCCCGGGGTTGTTGTAGAGGAATTTGGAGATCAGCACCCCTATATACGCCTGGACCATAATGGTCATGGACACCCCTGTACTGAATACAATCCCTGCCGCCTTTCCCTTTTCCACACTGGTCTTCGCAGCGTTCATGTTGAGCAGTCCCGGGGTTACCGTAGCCATGAAAGCCGCGGAAAACGTCGCGAAGAAAAGGGTGAGAAGGTGGGTCATGAGGGGTTTAGCCTGAAGGACAAATACGTGATCGGTTTGCCCTGTTCCAGAAACTGTTTTTCATAGAAGGTCTGCGTGCTGAGCACTTCCCCCGGCGCACCCCCGTTGTGGTAGATGTCGTGGTTGGAATAGGTTACCACAATACCCGAGGCGTGGAGGATCCCCAGGGTGTAGCCGTGCATGAATTCACTGTCGGTCTTCAGGTGTACCGTGCCGTCCGGGCCCAGGATGGCTTTGTACTTCTCGAGGAAGTTCAGGTTGGTCAGCCTGTGTTTGGTCCGTTTGTATTTTATCTGCGGGTCCGGAAAGGTAATCCAGATCTCACTCACCTCGCCCGGGGCGAAAAGCAGGTCGATAAGTTCGATTTGCGAGCGGAGAAAGCAGACGTTGGGGCGTTCCTCCTGAAGGGCCTTCCGGGCCCCGCTCCAGATTCGGGCCCCTTTGATATCGACCCCGATATAGTTTTTACCGGGGTTTTGTTCCGAAAGGGCCAGGGTATACTCCCCCTTGCCGCATCCCAGTTCGAGGACAACCGGGTTGTCATTCCCGAAAACCTCGCCCCAACGCCCCCGAAGCGCAAAACCCCCGCTGAGGACCTCCTCCCTGGAAGGCTGGATCACATTCTTAAAGGACGCGTTGTCCGCAAAGCGCTTTAACTTGTTCTTGGAACCCATATCGGTGATGAGGAACTTTTGGCAAAACTACTAAAATAGGTGGTCAGGCCCTCAGCTTTTGGAAGCTTCCCTGGCCTTTTCGAGGGTAAAGGAAAACTCAGACCCCACATCGACCACACTCTCCACGTAGATCTTTTCATTATGGGCCTCGATGATGTGCTTGACGATGGCCAGTCCCAGGCCCGAGCCGCCCTCGGACCGGCTGCCGCTCTTGTCCACCCGGTAAAACCGCTCAAAAAGGCGGGTCAGGTGGTGTTCTTCGATGCCCTCGCCGTTGTCCGTCACCCGCACGATCACCTTGTTCTTGATCAGGTTCTCGACACTGACCTCCGTGGTGCCGTCCTCGTGGCCGTATTTAATCGAGTTTACGAGCAGGTTGGTCAGCACCTGCTGGATCTTCTCCTTATCGGCCCTCACGTAGATCGGTTCAGGATACACCGTATCGAATACCAGGGAAATTCGCTTTTTGGATGCCTTCATTTCCAGCAGGTCAAAAACATTCTGAATCAGTTCGATGATATCAAAGCGCTCTATTTCCAGATGGAGTTCTCCTATTTCCAGTTTGGAGATCAGGTCGAGGTCCTTGATGATATAGATGAGCCTTTCCACCCCCTTGGCAGCCCGTTGCAGGTACTTCCGCCTGACCTTCCGGTCCTCGAGGGCCCCGTCGAGCAGGGTGTGGATGTACCCCTGTACCGTAAACAGGGGGGTCTTCAATTCATGGGAGACATTCCCGAGGTATTCCTTCCGGTAGGCCTCGCGTATTTTCAGGGTGTCGATTTCGATCTTCTTGTCCTTGGCGAACTTTTCAATCTCCGCAGTGAGGGTTTTCATATCCGTCGTAATGGGCCCGGAGGTGAACGAGGTCGATTCCAGGAGCGAGACATCGTCGTAAATCTGCTTTATCCGCCTGTAGATGAACTTTTCCACCCGGATCTGAAGGATGGCAAAAGAAAGCAAAAAGCACAGCAGGATGAAGAACAGGTACCACGTGCCGTAGGCATCCATCAAGTCCTGAATGTAGAGGAAGAGCCCGACGGTGATGGCGAGGGCTAAGGTGATATAGAGCGATGACCTGAATGCAAACCGGTAGGATTTACGAAGCTGAATGGCCATTATTGCACATACTTATAGCCCACTCCTTTTACCGTCTTAAAATGAGAATCGCCGATTTTCTCCCTTAATTTCCGGATGTGGACGTCAATGGTCCTGCCACCGACCACGACTTCCTGACCCCAAACCTTGTCGAGGATAACCTCCCTTTTGAAAACCTTGTCCGGTTTGGAAGCCAGCAGGGCCAGGAGTTCAAATTCCTTTCTGGGAAGGATGAGTTCCTCCCCTTTGTTGATGACCTTGTATTCCTCCCGGTTGATGAGCAAATCACCCACTTTAAGCACCTCGTTGGACTCGTGCTCCTCATTCTTGAGTCTCCGCAGCAGGGACTTTACCTTGCTGAGCAACACCTTGGGTTTGATGGGCTTGGTGATGTAGTCATCCGCTCCGGCATCAAAACCGGCCACCTGCGAATAGTCTTCACTGCGGGCGGTGAGGAAGGTGATGATCGTATCTTCCAGCCCCTTGGACTTCCGGATGGTCTCACAGGCCTCGATGCCATCCATTTCGGGCATCATCACATCGAGGATAATCAGGTGGGGCAGTTTCTTTTTTGCCTTCTCGACGCCCTCGGCCCCGTTCTTTGCCGTAAAGACCTGATAACCCTCCGCAGAGAGGTTATAACTCAGGATTTCCAGGATGTCCGGCTCGTCGTCGACCAGAAGGATCTTGATGTCCTGCTTTTTCATAAGGTCAGTGTGGGATTGATTCTTTCAAAAATAACCATATTCACCAGAAGGGCTCATTACTTAACGGCAATTTAATACTGCTAACCTTTTGGTAACATCCGTTTGGGCCTTCACGGAATACGCCGGGAGCAGTAGTGTATTTAGTCGATTTTTAAGTAATTTTTAAAAGCACTGAAAGTGTCCGGCAGTCAAAAATGCTATATTTGCGTCACGGCTGGTTAATGTATTCAATGAAGCACCTTTACCTTCTCATCTTACTGTTTACTTTCGGAACGGCATTCGGGCAGCAAGCTTCGGACAAGTCCGATATTGAAGGGTTTAAAATGTACCCCAATCCGGTTACCTCAGGAACCGTACATATTGTCACAGCCGCCAACCAGCCTAAGAAAATCCGTATTTTCGACGTCCTTGGGACACCCGTCCTCGAAACGACCATCATGGGCAGGGAGTTGAACCTGAGCGGCCTCAAAGCCGGGGTGTATCTCATACAGGTTTATGAAAATGACAAGGTAGCCACCCGCAAACTGGTCGTCAAATAGGCCAATTTCTCCGGCCAGCTGCATCGTCCAACTGCATGTTTTATCGGTGAACGGCAACCGATGTAAAATTCACCTACAAAATCTGGGCTTACGCAACAATAACTTCTGCGGAATCCACCCTTAGAGTACCTTACTGCCATTGATCCCAAATCAATTACCATTAATGAAGCAATTTCTACTATTGATTTGCTTGATGGGTACCTGTGCTGTTGCTGCTCAGCAAAACCCCCAGGGCTTTGAGCGGGCGGAAGCCCATTTCAGGCTGCATCCCAATCCCGTGAGGGACGGGGTGGTCTTCGTGGAATCTGACCATGTGGGGCCAAAACACATCCGGATCTACGACCTCTTCGGCAAAGTTGTCTTCGAACAACGCATGAATTCCAACAAACTGCTTCTTACCGCCCTGGCCCCTGGTGTCTATATGTTGCAGCTTCGACAGGAAGAGCGGATGGCGACCAAAAAACTCGTCATCTACTAATGCGCCTCCCGGTCCCGGGGAGGTAACCCTGCCGGCCCACCTTTGTTTTTTGCGTATTTTTGGCGGAAGCGCTCCGTATGGATACCCGCCGCATCTTTTCTATACAATCCCCCCGGGAATTTGAGGCCCTGGCGTTGGAAACTTTTGCAGGGCAATACGCCCATGTGCCTGTCTACAGGGAGTTTTGCGACCACCTTGGCCGGTCCCCTGCAAATGTGGGAAGCCTGGGGGATATCCCTTTCCTGCCCATCGAATTCTTCAAGAGCCACACGGTCCTCCACGAGGGGTTTGCACCCGAGATCGTATTCCAGAGCAGCGGGACAACGGGCAGCACCAGGAGCCGGCACCACGTGGCGGACCTCGCCCTCTACCGGGAGAGTTTTAACCGTTGTTTTGAGCTTTTTTATGGCCCACCCCTGACGTATTGCATCCTGGCCCTTTTGCCGTCTTACCAGGAACGCCCGGACGCTTCCCTGCTTTATATGGTATCCGAGCTGATCGCCAGGAGTCCACACCCCGAAAGCGGGTTTTACCAGGCAGACCAGATCCCGGGACTCCTGCACAACCTTCGGGATTCCGGGCAAAAGGTACTGCTGATCGGGGTTTCTTTTGCGCTCCTCGACGCGGTTGAAGAATCAGGCATCCCCTTTCCCGGGGGCATCGTCATGGAAACCGGCGGCATGAAAGGCAGGCGAAAGGAAATGGTGAGGGAGGAACTGCATCAAATCCTCTGCGAGGGCTTTGGCCTCGGGTCGATCCACTCCGAATACGGGATGACCGAATTGTTATCCCAGGCGTATTCCCGCGGGCAGGGCCGGTTTCATTGCCCGCCATGGCTTCAGGTCCGGATCCGGGATACGGAAGACCCCCTGTCACCCCTCGGGACCGGGAAAACCGGGGGCGTGGATATTATCGACCTGGCAAACCAGTACTCCTGTTCCTTTATCGCAACGCAGGACCTGGGCAAAACACATGAAGACGGCTCCTTCGAAATCCTGGGGCGTTTTGACCATTCCGACATCCGGGGGTGCAACCTGATGGCCCTCTGAACCGAAAATTCCGGGCCCGGGGATGCAGTCCGGCCGCTGCGAAAGCGCCGGGTTAGCCGGAACCCGCGGGGCAGGCTATAAAAACCCCGGAGTCGTTCTAAAAAGTGGTCACTCCACCACCAGGATAAAGTAGCTTTTCTTACCCCTTTGGAGCAGGACGAACCGGTCCTGAATCAGGTCTGACGGGCCCAGGACGTATTCCGGGTGCACTTTGGCCTTGTTTACCGAGATCGACTGTTGTTTCAGCTCGCGGCGCGCCTCCCCGTTGGACTTCAAAAAGCCCGTCCGGCCCGCGAGGGCCCCTACAATATCGAGGCCTGCTTCCAGTTCCTTCCTGGGGACCCGCGCCTGGGGCACCCCTTCAAATACCTCGAGAAAAAGCTCGGCCGAAAGTGCCCGGAGGGCCTCGGCAGTCGATTTCCCAAACAAGATGTCACTCGCCCGCTCCGCATTGGCAAGGTCCTCTTCCGAATGCACCAGGACAGTGAGCTCTTCGGCCAGTTTTCGCTGCAACTTCCGCTCATGAGGGGCCTCCCGATGCGAAGCTACAAGGGATTCAATGGCCTCCCGGGAAAGGAAGGTAAAAATCTTGATGTACTTCTCGGCATCCTCGTCCGAGGTATTTAGCCAGTACTGGTAAAACCTGTAAGGCGATGTCTTGTGCGGGTCCAGCCAGATGTTCCCGCTTTCGGTTTTTCCGAATTTGGTCCCGTCCGCTTTGGTGATCAGCGGGCAGGTAAGGGCGAATCCCTTCCCGCCTTCAATCCTCCGGATCAGTTCGGTCCCAGTGGTAATGTTCCCCCACTGGTCGCTACCCCCCATCTGCAGGGTACAGTCGTATTTGCGGTAGAGGTAGAGGAAGTCGTATCCCTGTACCAGCTGGTAGGTGAATTCCGTAAAGGACATCCCTTCCTTGGAGTCCTCGGAAAGCCTTTTCCGGACCGAATCCTTGGCCATCATATAATTGACCGTAATGTGCTTGCCCACATCCCGGATAAAATCGAGGAAGCGGAAGTCTTTCATCCAGTCGTAATTATTGACCATCAGGGCGGCATTCTCCCCCCCGCTGTCGAAATCGAGGAAGCGCGCAAGCTGGCCCTTTATGGCTTCCTGGTTTAATTTCAGGGTCGTTTCATCCAGCAGGTTCCGCTCGGCTGATTTTCCCGAAGGGTCCCCTATCATCCCGGTGGCCCCCCCGATAAGCGCCAGGGGCCTGTGCCCGGCCAGCTGAAAATGACGGAGCATCATTACCCCTACCAGGTGTCCGATATGCAGGGAATCTGCAGTGGGATCAATCCCCACATAGGCCGATTGCATTCCCGTCATCAGATGTTCCTCCGTTCCGGGCATGATATCGTGCAGCATGCCCCTCCATCGCAATTCCTCAACAAAATTTGAAACCATGAAGTCCTGAAATTTGAGGCAAATATAGTCAAATGCCCCGCTCAGGGGATGCGCAAAGGCCACGGAATCGGGTGGAAACGCTTATTTTTGGCGTATGATATTCGTTACCGGAGGAACTGGTCTTGTGGGGAGTCATCTGCTGATGGAACTCCTGAAATCCGGGTTGAAACCCAGGGCCCTCCGGCGTCCGGAAAGCGACCTTTCCAGGATCTCAGACCTCTTTGCCAGCTATGGCCCTGAAATGGCCGGGCACTTCCCTGAAATCGAATGGGTCACTGCAGAGCTGAATGATTTGCCCGCCCTTGAAACCGCCTTCGAAGGCGTTACGGAGGTCTATCATTGTGCCGCCCTGATCTCCTTTGACCCGGGGGACCGGGACAACCTGAGAAAGGTAAACCACGAGGGCACCTGCAACATCGTGAACCTCTGCCTCCAAAAAGGGGTCAGGCGCCTGTATTATTGCAGCTCCATAGCCACCGTTGGGGGGGTCCGAACGCCGCTCACCGAAGACGACCGCTGGGACCCGGCCGACACCAATGTCTATGCCACAAGCAAATACCTGGCCGAAATGGAAGTCTGGAGGGCCGGACAGGAAGGCCTGGAAACGGTCATTGTGAACCCGGGGGTGATCCTGGGCCCCGGTTTCTGGCATCAGGGAAGCGGCCTGTTTTTTTCAAAGACCGCTTCCGGGCTGAAGTACGCACCCCCGGGGGGTACGGGTTTTGTAGGGGTATGGGATGTGGTGCGCGCCTTCGGGGAGCTCGCGGAAAGGGGTTGCTTTAACGAGCGTTTTATCCTGGTCTCGGAAAACCTGGACTATGCCGAGGTACTCAGGGGTATCGCCCGCCTGCTTCAGGTTCCGGCCCCCTCCAAAATCCTCATGCCATGGCAGTTGCAAATACTCTGGCGCCTGGACTGGCTCCGGTCTGTCCTGGGCACCAGACCCAGGAAGTTAACCCGGGATACGGCCCGAAGCCTGTGTACTCCAGGTGCGTACAGCAGTGAAAAAATCCAGAGGGAAGCCGGGTTCCGGTTTCAGCCGATCGCTGAAGTGCTGGAGCGCTGCACGGCCCATTTTTCGAAAACCGGCCCGGATCCTCACTCGTAATCGTCCGAAAGGTCCAGGCTGTCCCCTTTGGCCCCGCCGGCCTGCTGGATCAGCGTCGAGACGCTGTCCCGCTTGCTGTTCAACCGCTCCTCAACAGTAGTGTATATCTCCTCGTAAAGCGCGGGGACCGACGCGTAGTAGCGGTCGCTTTCCACAAAAAGGGTACTGTCGATGCCGTATTTGCGGTACACAAAATCCATTACCTTTATTTCATTGCGCTGCAGGACCTGAGGGTGGCTGTTGTCAATTGCGTCCAGCAGGGCGATGTCGTAAAGGATATCGACCATTTTGTCTTTTGGGATCAGGTTCCCGGGCTCCTTCAGCAACCGGTTCCCGCACGAGAGCCCCAAAAGGCACAAGCTGTAAAGTGCCACGCGCCTGATCATCGGTCGAAGGTTAACCTCATCGCATTTCTCTGGTCGGAGACCCGTCCTTTCTCATAGGCGAGGTGGCCGTTGACAAAGGTATAGAGGACACTGGATTGGAATTGCTGCCCTTCAAAGGGGGACCATCCGCACTTATAGAGGATGTTTTCCCGGGATACCGTCCAGGGTTGATCCGGGGCGACGACCGTAAGGTCCGCGAAGTAGCCCTCCCTGAGGAATCCGCGCTGGTGGACATCAAAGAGCAGGGCCGGGTTATGGCACATTTTCTGCACGATTTTCTCCAGCGGGATCAGCCCTTCCCTGAATTTCTCCATCAGTGCCGGCAGCACATGCTGCACCAGCGGGCCACCTGAAGGGCATCGGGCGTAGGGCTGGTTTTTTTCCTCCAGGGTATGGGGTGCGTGGTCCGTTGCCAGGACATCGATGCGGTCGTCAAGCACCGCCCTCCAGAGTTCCTCCCTGTCCCTGGCTGTTTTCACGGCCGGATTCCACTTTATGAAAGCCCCCTTTTCCTCGTAATCTTCCTCTGAAAACCAAAGGTGGTGTATACAGGCCTCTGCGGTGATTTTCTTTTCGGCCAGCGGGATGTCGTTCCGGAATAACTCGGTCTCCTTCCCCGTAGAGAGGTGGAAGACATGCAGGCGGGCCCCTGTTTCCCTCGCCAGGGCAATGGCCCGGGAAGAGGAAAGGTAACAGGCTTCCTCGCTGCGTATGGCCGGGTGGCATTTCACGGGGATCTCCTCCCCGTAAAGCTCCGTATAGCGGGCCATGTTGGCCCGTATGGTGCCCTCATCCTCGCAATGGGCCGAGATGACCATTTCCGTGCTGCGGAAGATCCGCTCAAGGACGGCCTCATCGTCCACGAGCATGTTCCCTGTGGAAGACCCCAGAAAAAGTTTGATCCCCGAGCAGGCGTTCCGGTCCAGGCGTTTGATCTCCTCGAGATTGTCATTCGTCCCCCCGAAGAGGAAGGAGTAGTTGGCGTAGGCGGACCGGGCCCCCATTTCGAATTTGGCCTCCAGCTTTTCAAGGGTTGTGGTCTGGGGAACTGTGTTGGGCTGCTC
>CAZUZE010000011.1:0-21007 GCA_964624565.1 uncultured Robiginitalea sp. | reverse complement strand
AATATGCAATTCGCACCGGTGCCCCGCTTGAAGTCGTGGAAAACCTACAGTCCATGGAAGAAGAAGGAGGGGAAATCTACGAATCCATCGAGGAGATCTGGCCCGATTATCCCACCGAGGAGGACTATCTGTGGAACGAAGACGAATACTGACAAACCGAATAACAATCCCTTAAAAAGTCTCCCCGGAGGCTTTTTTTTTATGTAATTTTGTCAGCCCGGGGGCGGATTTCCGACCACATCGGAAACTGGAATGCCTTTTGTGTAGAAGATAGGGCCTGAAACCTCTGAATCAGTGCCAGCCCTTTCCGGTTGCCTTCGGGCTTGCTTCCCGGAAGAGGCAACGAATAACAAAACTTGCAATAATGAGTATAGTCAATACGATCTTAAAGGCTTTTGTTGGAGACAAAGCCAAAAAAGACGTCAAATCCCTGCAACCCCTGGTTGATAAAATAAAGTCCTGCGAAGCGGGTCTGCAAACCCTTTCCAACGATGAGCTCAGAAAAAAAACCTCGGATTTCAAGGCGCTTATCCAGGAGCGCATCGGCGAGGTGGAAGCCCAGATTTCGGATTTGCAGGAACAGGTAAAAGCCTCCGCGGATATCGACCTGAACGAGAGCCTTTACAGCCAGATCGACCAGCTGAAGGACGCCTCTTACCAAAAAACCGAGGAAACCCTTGAGGAAATCCTTCCCGAGGCGTTTGCCGTGGTCAAGGAAACCGCCAGGAGATTTGCCGCCAACCCGACATTGACGGTGACGGCCACAGAATTTGACAGGCAGTTGTCCGGCTCGGCATCCTATGTCACCCTCGAGGGCGAAAACGCGATCTGGAGCAATTCCTGGGACGCCGCCGGCAAGGAGGTAACCTGGGACATGGTGCACTACGACGTGCAGCTGATCGGGGGGATTGTCCTGCATCAGGGAAAAATTGCGGAAATGCAGACTGGGGAGGGTAAAACCCTCGTGGCCACGCTGCCCGTATACCTCAACGCCCTCTCGGGGAAGGGGGTACACCTTGTAACCGTCAACGACTACCTTGCCAAAAGGGACAGCGCCTGGATGGGGCCTATTTTTGAATTCCACGGCCTTTCCGTGGACTGTATCGACAACCACCAGCCCAATTCCGAAGGGCGGAGGGCGGCCTACAACGCCGACATAACCTACGGCACAAACAACGAGTTCGGTTTTGACTACCTGAGGGACAATATGGCGCATACGCCGGGGGACCTGGTCCAGCGCCCCCATCATTACGCCATCGTGGATGAGGTGGATTCCGTCCTGGTGGATGACGCCCGGACGCCCCTGATCATCTCGGGCCCCGTTCCGGAAGGGGACCGGCACGAGTTCAACGAATTGAGGCCCAAAGTATCGGAGCTGGTGCAAAAACAGCAGCGGTACCTGACCGGGGTACTGGCCGAGGCTAAAAAGAAAATCGCGGAAGGCGATGCCAAGGAGGGCGGATTCCTGCTGCTCAGGGTGCACAGGGGGCTTCCCAAAAACAAGGCACTCATCAAATTCCTGAGCGAGGAGGGGATCAAACAGTTGCTTCAGAAAACGGAGAATTTCTACATGCAGGACAACAATCGGGAAATGCCCAAAGTGGACTCCGAATTGCTGTTCGTGATCGATGAGAAAAACAACCAGATCGAACTGACCGACAAGGGGATTGACTACATCTCGGGGGACCAGGACCGGGGCTTTTTTATCATGCCGGATATCGGCGGGGAAATTGCCCGGATCGAAAACCAGAACCTCGAAATTGAGGAAGAGGCGCGTTTGAAGGAAGAGCTCTTCAAGGACTTCGCGGTAAAGAGCGAACGGGTGCATACCCTCACCCAGTTGCTCAAGGCCTATGCGCTGTTTGAAAAGGATGTGGAATACGTGGTGATGGAAAACAAGGTCCTGATCGTCGATGAACAAACCGGGCGGATCATGGACGGACGTCGCTATTCCGACGGGCTCCACCAGGCCATAGAAGCCAAGGAAAACGTGAAGATCGAGGCGATGACCCAGACCTTCGCCACCATTACGCTGCAGAACTACTTCCGGATGTACCGCAAACTCTCGGGGATGACCGGGACCGCCGTGACCGAAGCCGGGGAATTCTGGGAAATCTACAAACTGGACGTGGTCGAAATCCCCACGAACCGCCCGATTGCCAGGGACGACCGCAATGACCTGATATACAAGACAAAACGCGAGAAATACAATGCCATCATCGATGAAGTCACCGAGCTGTCGGGTGCAGGCAGGCCGGTGCTCATCGGAACCACCTCGGTAGAGGTCTCCGAGCTGCTTTCCCGCATGCTCGGGATCCGTAAGATCCCCCACAACGTGCTCAATGCGAAACTGCACAAGAAAGAGGCGGACATCGTGGCTGAAGCCGGAAAGCCCGGGGTGGTCACCATAGCCACCAACATGGCGGGAAGGGGAACGGACATCAAGCTCAGCGAGGAAGTCAAAAAAGCCGGGGGGCTCGCCATCATAGGCACGGAGCGCCATGACTCCAGGAGGGTGGACCGGCAGCTCCGGGGGCGTTCAGGGCGGCAGGGAGACCCGGGAAGCTCACAATTCTACGTCTCCCTCGAGGATAACCTGATGCGCCTTTTCGGTTCGGAGCGGGTTGCCAAAATGATGGACCGCATGGGCCTGAAGGAAGGGGAAGTCATCCAGGCGGGCATGATGACCAAATCCATCGAGCGGGCACAGAAAAAGGTGGAGGAAAACAACTTCGGAATCCGGAAACGCCTCCTGGAATACGACGACGTGATGAACGCCCAGCGGGAAGTGGTCTATAAACGAAGGAGGCACGCCCTGCAGGGCGACCGGCTCAAGGTGGACATCGCCAACATGATCTACGATACCTGTGAGGTCATCGCGGAGACCAACAAAATGGCGAATGACTACAAGAATTTTGAGTTTGAGCTGATCAAGTATTTCTCCATCACCGCACCGGTGGATGAAGCGGAATTCGGCAAACTCTCCTTCCAGGAGATCGCCCGGAAAGTCTACACGGCCGCCTATGAACACTACCATGCCAAAATGGACCGCTCTGCGGCTGCAGCCTTCCCGGTAATCAAAAAAGTGTTTGAGGACAATTCGAACAAATTCGAACGCATCGTCGTTCCCTTTACCGATGGGATCAAAACCCTGAATGTCGTTACCAACCTTCAGGATGCCTATGACACGGAGGGCAAACAGCTCATTACGGACTTTGAGAAAAACATCACCCTTGCCATCATTGACGACGCGTGGAAAACCCACCTGAGGAAGATGGACGAAATGAAACAATCCGTGCAGCTTGCGGTTCACGAGCAGAAGGACCCCCTGCTGATCTATAAGTTTGAAGCCTTTGAGCTCTTCAAATCGATGATCGACAAGGTGAACAAGGAAGTCGTTTCCTTCCTCTTCAAAGGGGAGCTCCCGTCCGCAAATACGCAGCAGATCCAGGAGGCCCGGCAAATTCGCCGGCCCAAGGAGAACCTTAAAACCTCCAAGGAGGAGATCCCAAACAGCGACGAACTCTCTGCCCGGAGCAGGGCAGCTGGTGCGCAACAGGGACAGCGGCAGCAGGTTACCGAAACGATCATAAGGGAGAAGGCGAAAATAGGGCGGAACGAGAAGGTTACCATCAAAAATATCCTCTCCGGAGAAAACAAAACGGTAAAATTCAAACAGGCCGAGCCCATGATCGCAAAAGGCGAATGGGTGCTGGTGGAAGACTGATCCGGATCCGCGGCTTCTTATGGACAGCCCGGGCCGGGTCCACACCCCAAAGGGCTGCATTCCCATTTTGATTATAGGCCAATTAGGAGTAGTTTTACCTGCGAGAGACCTGAAATCCGACTGGTCCCAGCCTCCAACCCATGCCAACGAAGCCGTTTTTTATCAGGATGGAAAAAAAACGGAAGGACCTGCAGCGGTCCCAGGATGTTTCCGCGCTGCTGCGCACCACCTCTGAATACGCCGCTGTCGGAAGTATCCTGCTGGCCCTTGCAAGTGCGCTGTTCCTCAATGCCGCCCCTCCCCTGCCCCTCCTCCTCTTCGGATTGGGAATGTGTTTCGCGCTCCACACGGTCCTGTTGCGGTATTATCCCGAAAGTCCCCTGCCTGCCCTGACCCCTGCCATGGCTTTCGCCCTCCTTTTAGGGGTCAGCCAGTACACAGGGGGGCCCGGCAGTCCCTTTATCTTCCTGTCTATCCTTTTTATACTGGGTGGATACCTGGTCAAACCGCTCTACGGAACCCTTTACCTCCTCGCTTCCATCCTCGGCGTCCTTGCCCTTTACCTCGACCAGTCCCTGGGCCTCTGGGCACCCGGAAATTCGATCCCCTCAGATAAAGAACCCCTGCTGGCAGCCCTCGTATTCGGTTTGTTCCTGATCCTTATGGGCGGGGTTTTCGGGAGGCGCCTGGTGCAAAGCCTTCACAACCTCTACCAAAGCAAGGAAGCCCTGGAGCGCCGGGCAGAGGAAAAGGAAATGCTGTTAAAGGAAGTACACCACAGGGTTAAGAACAACCTGCAGACAGTTTCCAGCCTGCTGCGGATGCAGGGCCGGGCGATCGAGGACCCACATACCCTGAGCCAGATCCGCAGCAGCCAGAACCGGGTGGTCTGCATGGCCATGGTCCACGAAATGCTCTATATGCGCGAAGACCTCTCCTGTATCGAATACAGCACCTATGTGCAGCAACTGGCAGATTACCTTGTAAAATCGGTAAAGGGGGCGGATACCGATATCCGCCTGAAAATAGAGGTGCCTGAAATTGAGCTGGGCATCGATACGGCCCTTCCCCTGGGCCTGCTCATCAATGAAGCGGTGACAAATGCGCTCAAGTACGGGTTTCAGGGCCGGGAGTCAGGGGAGATCAGCATTTCCCTGGAAAAGGAAGATGCGCATGGCTATGTGCTCAGGATTGGAGATGATGGCATCGGCTATCCGGAGAACATGGATTACAAGGCTTCCAAATCCCTGGGGCTGAAGCTTATCCACAACCTGAGCAGGCAACTTAAGGGTTCGGTGATCCGCGACCTCTCCAAACGGGGGACCAACTACGTGATCCGCTTTCAGGAAGTACAGCAGGATGCCTTTCACTCCATGGCCTGAAGACGGGAGATCCGTATCCCCCATCCGTCGTCCTTATTACCGCCAAACCGGCGAGAATCCCTATATTTAGTCAGGAGAACCAAACTTAAATCTGAGACATGCGTATTGGCTTGATTTTCATTTTATTGATCGGCTGCCTGCCCCTGCAGGCCCAGGAGTATTTTCTAAAACAGTACGAACCCTATGAGGAGGGGATCCCAAGTCCTGAAGCTTTCCTCGGGTATGGGATCGGGGAGTACCACACCCGCCACGACCGGATCGTCCATTACCTGGAAACCCTGGCGGAGGTCTCTGAAAATGCGCAAATTGAGACCTACGGGTTTACCCATGAAAAACGACGGCTCGTCATGCTCCGGGTCAGTGACCCCGGGCACCTTGAGAACATCGATGAGCTCCAGCGACAACATCTGGCCTTCACCGACCCGGGCCAGTCTGCCGACCCGGAGTCCGATTTGCCCGTCTTTGTACAACTGGGATACAACGTCCACGGGAACGAGCCTTCCAGTTCGGAGGCTGCCCTGCTGAGCGCCTATATCCTGGTGGCGTCCAATCACCCGGTGATCAAACGCTTCCGACGGGAAGCGGTGGTTTTTATCGACCCCACGATCAATCCCGACGGACGGGACAGACACACCCAGTGGGCAAATTCCTATCGGGGAAACCCCCTGGTTACGGATCCCCAGGATGCCGAGCACAACGAATACTTCCCGGGTGGGCGCACCAACCACTACTGGTTCGACCTGAACAGGGACTGGCTCCTGGCCATCAACCCGGAGAGCCGCGGAAAACTGCAGTGGTACCATAAATGGTACCCGAACGTGGTGACCGATTTCCACGAGATGGGAACCCAGAGCACCTACTTTTTTGAACCCATGAAGGCCAATGGTTCCCTGGACCCGATCATGCCGCGCGAAAACTACGAAGACCTGAACAACCTTTTCGGGGCCTATTTCTCCAGGTCACTGGACAGCATTGGGTCGCTGTATTTCACAAAGGAGGTCTTTGACGGGACCTATCCCGGTTACGGCTCCTCCTATCCGGACCTGCAGGGGGGGCTCGGCCTGCTTTTTGAACAGGCCAGCTCCAGGGGCCATGCACAGCAGACGGCCTTTGGGGAAATCACCTTCCCCTTTACGATACGCAACCAGTTGGTGTCCAGTATGACAACTGTGCGAGCCGCGGTGGAGAACAAGGCCCTGCTCCGGCGCTACCAACGGGATTTTTTCAGGAGCGGACTCAAGAATGCGGCCGCCGCGCGCATCGGGGCCTACAAGGTAGAAGAGAAACACGACAAAAACCGCCTGAAGGCATTTATCGACAAACTGCTCCTCCACCAGATCGAGGTATACAAAGACGGGGAGGATGCCATTGTCATTCCGACCAACCAGCCCCAGTACCGCATGGTCCAGACATTTTTTGAGACCTATGAATCCTACCGTGACAGCGTCTTCTACGACGCTTCTGCCTGGTCCGTGGCCAACTTCTACAATATGAAGTACAGCCCGGTGCGGACGTTTGACAGGGGGGAGCGGATCACCGGTACCGAAGGGCTGTACCCGGTAGCCCCGGTGTCCTATTCCGACTACGCCTACCTGATCGACTGGCAGGACTACAATGCCCCTGCCCTGCTCTACCACCTGCAGTCCAAAGGCCTTGTCCTGAGCAGCGCCTTCAAACCTTTTACCACATCGACAGGGGGCCTGGAAAAATCCTTCCCCTATGGCACCCTGGTAGTGCCGGTGGCGCTGCAGAAAAAGACACCCCAGGAGGTTTTCCAACTGCTTAAGGAAGCCCAGGCGACCTTTGAGGTACCGGCCTACGGGGTCAGCAGCGGATACCACCTCAATGGCGTGGACCTTGGAAGCAGCTACACCCGGGCGCTGGAACAACCCAAAGCTGCCATGCTCATAGGGGAAGGCGTGCGGTCCTACGAAGCCGGGGAGGTCTGGCACCTGCTCGATACCCGGGTGCACATGCCGATCACCAAAATCCCCATGCGGGATTTCCGGGGGGCAAGCCTGGACAAATACAATACCCTGGTCATGGTCAGCGGCCGGTATGATTTGAATGACAGCGATAAGGAACGCATCCGGGAATGGGTGGCAAAGGGCAATACGCTGATCGCGATCGCCGGCGCTTCCAAAGTGGCCATCGACAACAAATGGGCCGGGGAAAAACTGGTCGAAGCAGAAAAGGACAGCCTTGAAAAAACGGAGCGGCTTCCCTATGTGGATGCCCCGGAAAACCTGGGTAAGGAAAGTGTCGGGGGCGTGATCCTCAAGACCGACCTGGACCTCACGCATCCCCTGGCGTTTGGCTATTCAAGGGCACAGATTCCGGTTTACAAGAACAATGAGGTCTGGCTCCAACCCAGTAAAAACCCCTATGCCACCGTGGGGCAGTATTCAAAAGACGCCCATATCGATGGGTTCCTCAGCGCGAAAAACCGAAAGGAGTTCCTGGGTCAGTCGGCCTCCCTGCTCGTCAGTCCCCAGGGAAGGGGCCGGATCGTCCTTTTTGCGGACAACCCGAACTTCCGGGGCTCCTGGTACGGCACCAACCGCCTGTTCTTGAATGCCCTTTTTCTGGGAAAACACATCCGCGTTCCCGAATAGCGAAGGTTCCCTATCCGCCTATTGTGAAACACCATAAAAACCAGACAACCAAACCAAGTATGAAAAAATCACTTTATTGTTTTGCCGCGGCACTGCTGCTGCTTACGGCCTCAAAGGCCCAGGATCCCCTTTCCGAAGGTCCTTTTGACCAGCTCATCATAAGGGGGGCTACCCTGATCAACGGAAACGGGGCCCCGCCCCAGGGCCCGGTAGACATCGTGATCGAAAAAAACCGCATTGTACAGGTTTCACTGGTGGGATACCCCGGGGTATCCATAGATGCCGGGCGCCGGCCTGCCCTTAAAAAGGGCGGCAGGGAAATCCAGGCAGAGGGAATGTTCGTCCTGCCCGGGTTTGTGGATATGCACGGCCATATCGGCGGAAAGGCCCAGGGGGCAGAACCCGATTATGTCTTCAAGCTCTGGATGGCCCACGGGATCACCTCGGTACGAGAGCCGAGTGGCCGGGGCGTGGACTTCGCCATGGACCTGAAGCGCAAAAGCGAGGCAAACCGCATTGTCGCCCCCCGGATTTTCGTCTACACGGGCTTCGGACAGGGCATGGACGCTCCCATCACCACCGGGGAACAGGCACGCGAATGGGTGCGGGCGAACGCTAAAAAGGGGGCGGACGGCGTCAAGTTCTTCGGGGCCGCCCCGGAAATCATGAGCGCTGCCCTGGATGAAAACAAGAAACTGGGGCTGCGATCTGCCTGCCACCACGCCCAGCTCGACGTCGCCCGCTGGAATGTGCTGAATTCCGCCCGCGCCGGCCTGACGAGCATGGAACACTGGTACGGGCTGCCCGAGGCGCTCTTTGAAGACCGGACCGTACAGGACTACCCCCTGAATTACAATTACAACAACGAGCAGGACCGCTTCGAGGAGGCGGGCAAACTCTGGAAACAGGCCGCTGCGCCCTACTCCGACCACTGGAACGCCGTCATGGAGGAACTCATTTCCCTGGACTTCACCCTGGATCCGACTTTCAACATCTACGAAGCCAGCCGGGACCTGCACCGGGCCAGACGGGCCGAATGGCATGAGACCTACACCCTGCCCTCCCTGTGGCGTTTTTACGCCCCGAGCAAAATTTCCCATGGATCCTACTGGCATTACTGGGGTACAGAGCAGGAAGTGGCCTGGAAGGAGAATTACCGTCTCTGGATGACCTTTGTCAACGAATACAAAAACAGGGGCGGCAGGGTCACCGTGGGGTCGGATTCCGGTTTCATATACCAGCTCTATGGGTTTGCCTACATCAGGGAAATGGAACTTCTGCGGGAAGCCGGGTTCCACCCGCTGGAAATTATCCGGGCCGCCACCCTCAACGGGGCGGAAGCCCTGGGTGTGGATGGCGAAATCGGAACAGTAACCCCTGGCAAACTGGCAGATCTGGTGGTCGTGGAGGTCAACCCTTTGGAGAACCTGAAAGCCCTTTACGGCACAGGGGCCATCAAGCTGACCGAGGACAATGAGGTCGTTCGGGTGGGTGGGGTAAAATACACGGTAAAGGACGGGATCGTCTACGATGCCAAAGCCCTGCTGGAGGATGTCCGGCGGCAGGTGGAGGCCGCCAAGAAAGCTGAGGGCTTCACCCTCAAGCAGCCCGGGATGGAATAGGCCCATTCAGGAGGGGATCGCGGGGGGCGGGTTTTTTTCGTACAGTTTTGTACGGGGGGCATGCCCCCTCCCCCACTGACAAGATAGCTCCGATCCCTGCAATAAACAATCAACGTCATCTCAACCCAAGGCCCCAGGACGCCACCTCCCCGGGGGGGCCAAAGGACCAGCACGGGGCCAGTCGGCAACGGATCGAGAGAAACGGGCGTTCATCGACTGGGACCCGAATGGGGTTTATGAAATTCCGTATCTTCCTGATTCCTATGAAATATCAAAGTACATCACGCAATTTCAAAGGGGTCCTGGAAGGAATGCTGGCCGGGTTTTTCCTGGCAGGCGCATTTTTCATCGGTCCGGCCTCCTCCCGGGCCCAGGGAGAGGCCCCGGAATCCGCCCTGTTTTCCTGTATCTCAAATGCCGTTGGGGGCAGGCCACAGGCACTGGACAGCCTTATTACGCGTTTTGAAGCCGAGCTGGTTTCAGAGGGTTTGCTCGAGGATACGGACGGAGAAGGATATGAAGGCCTCTTACAGCGCATCGCCTCAGGCCAGGGGATTGTCCGGGCCCCTGAGCTGTATTTCGGGCCGAGGTTCCGAAGCCTGCCCAGGGACAGCATCGCACTGCAAAGGTGCAGGGGCATCCTGGACGCGTCCGCAAACAACCAGGGGGAATCGACCCTGGCCCGGTTTGAAATCCTCAGGGAAGCCCACCTGCACGAGAATCTCGATCCGGCCATGGAGGCCTTGGCCTATCTGGATTTGCTCTCCTCAAAGGACCTCGACTTGCCGTACTACCGGCTATTTACCTATGAACTCATCGACCGGCAGGCTTTTATCACCGCCTCCCCCGGGCTCGGATACAATACCCTCCCCTCGACGGGCCAATTCGACACCCGGGGGGCCAACGTCTTCCGGGTATACCTGAACGAGCGGAATCAGTTGATTATCGCCGACCAGCTGGTCAGCGAGGAGCAGATGCTCAAACTGGTCACCGAGCACGCCAGGACCTTTGAGCAAAGCTCCCTGTACATCATCGAGATGGAGCCGGATGTAAAATATAATCAATTTATTGCAGTGAAGGACAAAATTGCACTGGCTATCAGCCAGGTAAGGGACAACTACTCCCGGGTCATCCTGGGGAAAACCCTGACGGAACTCACCCCTTCTGAAGAGGCGGCCGTCTTCGGAAAATATCCGATCCGCATTGTACTTCCCTGAAGCTCCTACACCCCCTCTTTCCGAAGCACCTCCAGGGGCGGACTGGTGAGGACCCCCCGGCTGTTCAGCAGCCCGATGGCCAGGACCGTCAGGCTGATCAGGGGAAAGACGACCAGGAACGGAACCAGGGAAGGGGTAAAGCTCAGTTCAAAAACCCCGTAGGCTAGCAGTTGGGTACCCACAAGGGCAAGCAGCACCCCCATCAGGCTGCCGATGGTCCCCAAAAACAAATATTCCAGAATGGCAATGCGCCGTATCTGATTTCCCTGTGCCCCCAGGGTTCGAAGCAGCACGCTCTCGCGGATCCGCTGGTGCGCACGGCGCCAAGCAGGACGATAAAGCCCGTCAGGATGCTGAAGAAGGCCATAAAGCGGATCACCCAGGAGAGCTTCTCCAGGATATCGCCAACCGCTGAAAGCAGCTGCCTCACGTCCAGTACGGAAATATTCGGGTAGGCGCGGACCAGGTCCTGCTGGAACCTGGCGGATTCGGCTTCGCCTTCGGCAGAGGTCGTAAGGACGTGGAAGCGCGGGGCCTCCTCGAGCACGCCCAAAGGAAAAACCACGGAAAAATTCAGCTGCAGCCGGCCCCAGTCGACCTCGCGTACGCTCGAAATGACGGTTTCCATCAATACCCCCTGCACATTGAAGACCAGGGTATCCCCAACCCAGGCCTGGGCATCCCGTGCCACGTTGTCGGAAAGCGAAATGGGCACAGGTCCCTGCCGATCCGTAAAATCGGGCACCCACTCCCCTTCCAGCAGGCGCTCCGAGGCAATCAGGGAGTCCCGGTAGGTCACCCTGAATTCGTGGTTGAGGATCCAGCCATTGATCGCTGTGGTCGTGTCCCTGCGGAGGTCCTCGACCTTGCGGTTTTTAATCTGATCCAGGCGCATGGTCACGATGGGGATGTTTTCAAGCACCGGCAGGCCCCGCGTGCGGATCATGTTTTCGACGGCCTGATCCTGTTCGGCCTGTACATCGAGCAGGATCAGGTTTGCCGACGGGGTCCCGTCCTCGAGTTCCGCCCGGGCCAGTAACATGTCCTGGGTGAAATAAAGGGTGCTGATCAGGAAGGTGCCAATCCCGATGGAAAGCACCAGCACGAGCGTCTGGTTGTTTGGCCGAAACAGGTTCAGCAGGCTTTGCCGGGCCTCAAAACCCCAGTTGTGGGGAAAAAACCGGCGGATCATGCGCATCAGACCCCAGGCGATGCCGGCCAGGATCAGGAAGGTCACCCCGATTCCCAGCACAAACCAAAAGGCGCGCAGGGCGCTTTCCAGGAGGAAGGCAGCTGCTCCCCAGATGCCCAGTGCAATCAGCGCAAACACCAGGGCAGTAAGCCTCCTCGACCCCGCGCTGTCCCCTTCATCGATGCGCAGGACGGAAAGCGGGCTGATGAACCAACTGCTGAGCAGGGGCAACAACCCAAAGAGGACGGCCATCACTACCCCCAGCCCAATCCCGAGCAAGACGGGCCCCCAGTGGGTTGCCCAGGCCAGTTCAACAGGGAGGAAATCCTGTACGAATTGGGGGAATACCTGTTGGAGGACCAGTCCGAGACCGGCCCCGAGGATCCCACCCAGTAGGCCGATTCCCGCAATCTGTATCAAAAATATGAGGATGGTTTGCCTGCGGGAAGCCCCAAGGCATTTCAGGATGGCTATGGAGGCCCGTTTCTCTTTCATGTAGATATGCACCGAACTGGCAATCCCCAAACAGCCCAGCAAAAGGGCGATAAAAGCGACCAGTTTGAGGAACCTTCCCACGTTGTCAAACCTTCGCCCGAGGCGCTGGGAAGTGTCTGTATGCAGGTCCATATCGGCCCCCTCATCGTCGAGGACCGGATCCAGGGCATCGTAGATCCCGGGCAGATCTGCTTCCGGATCTGATTTAAAGTAATAATTGTATTGCAACCGGCTACCTGTCTGGACCAGACCTGTTTGCTCCAGGGAACTGAGGGGGATCCAGACCGCCGGGGCAACGGAAGTAGATACCACGGTGTTCCCGGGGGCCTCCATCAAACTGCCCCCGATGGGAAAAACGGTCTTGCCAATTTTTATGGAATCCCCCGGCTGCAGCCCGAACTGCACCATCAGGGTGGCATCCACCAGGGCCGCATTGCTTTGCTGGTAGGTCCCTGCAGCATCCACGGGGCGGGTGAGCAAGTCCCCGTAGAAGGGATAGGCCCCTTCCATCGCCCGGACCCGGATCAACCTGCTTCCCTCCCTACCCGGGAAAAGGGCCATGGACGCAAAACTCACCTCACGGCTCTGGACGCCCCCCAGGGAATCGATAATCTGCTGAACCTTTTCAGTGGCCGGGTGGTCGCTGTCGATGAGGAAGTCCGCCCCCATGAGTTCCCTGGACTGCCCGGAGATGGTCTCCTCCAGGGTCTTGCCAAAATTCTGAATGCTTACAAGGGCTGCAATCCCCAGCACAATGGCACTCATAAACAGGCCCAGCCGCCTGAGGCTCGCGCGCCCATCCCGCCACGCCATCCGAAACAGCCACTGCCAACCCGCCTCTTTTTGGCCTTCCCTCATAGCTGGGACACCTTTTCCATGCTGAAAATCCGCCCGCCCTTCAGGCGCATGAATCCCTCGCACCGCCTGGCCAGGTTCAGGTCGTGTGTGACGATCACCAGGGTTGTCCCGGCCTCCTTATTCAGGTTAAAAAGCAATTCCACCACCCGTTCGCCGGTTTCTTCATCGAGGTTGCCGGTGGGCTCATCGGCAAAGAGGACCTCCGGGCGGTTGGCAAAAGCCCGGGCCAGGGCCACGCGCTGCTGTTCCCCCCCGGAGAGCTGGCTCGGATAATGGTGGGTGCGGTCGCCAAGGCCTACTTTCTCAAGCAGGGTCCTGGCCGTATCCCCGGCCCGCTTTACGCCCCGGAGTTCCAGGGGCACACTGACGTTTTCAAGGGCCGAAAGGGTCGGCAGCAACTGAAAATTCTGAAAAATAAAGCCTACTTTTTCATTCCGGAGGGACGCCCGGCCGTCTTCATCCAGCGCCGCGAGGTCGCTGCCACACAGTTCGACCGAGCCGGTATCCGGGGTATCCAGCCCCGCACAAAGCCCCAGCAAGGTAGTCTTTCCGCTCCCTGAGGGCCCTACGATCGCATAGCTGGTCCCGGGGGGCACGGAAAAGGTAATATCTTCCAGGACGGTTAGGGGCTTACCCCCGCTGAGATAGCTTTTTCCAAGATGCTCAACGTTTAATATCTTTGACATAGAATGAATCCTCCTGTTTAAAGCCGCAAAAATTACGCAATACAAACCACAAATGGACCCGAAGCCCACCCGCAGACTCTTAAAATTAAGTTATATTTTCTCCCTGATCCTGCTCCTGGGCTGCGGGGAGGACAAGTCTTCAAAATCACCAGAGCCCCCTGAAAACGGGAATTTTCAGGAATCCACTGAAACGGGATCCGCCAAAGGAGGCACCATTTTGTTTTTCGGGGATTCCCTTACTGCCGGGCTCGGCCTGGATCCGAACCTGGCGTTTCCGGCCCTCCTCCAGCAGCGGCTTGATTCGCTGGGGTATTCCTTCGAGGTAGTCAACGCCGGCCTGAGCGGGGAAACAACGGCAAGCGGCAGCAACCGGCTCGACTGGGTCCTGCGGCAACCGGTAGATGTCTTTGTCCTGGAACTCGGGGCCAACGACGGCCTGAGGGGAATCCCGCTCTCGGAGACCCGGAAAAACCTGGTTTCCATGATCGAAATTGTAAAAACCAAATACCCGGAAGCCGTCATTATCCTAGCGGGGATGCAGCTCCCGCCAAATATGGGCCCGGAGTATACAAGCGAATTCGGGAAGATTTTCCGGGAAGTGGCGGAATCCGAACAGATCCTCCTGATCCCCTTCCTCCTGGAAGGCGTTGGGGGCGTCCCGGAACTAAACCAGGAAGATGGGATCCACCCCACTGAGGCAGGGCACCGGATTATCGTCGACAACGTGTGGCCCGTATTGAAACAAGCCATTGGGAACCCAGACCGGCAGGAATCCTAGGCTATTTGGGGCCGGCTGCCATAGGGCACAAAGGAGAGCGCCTTCCTTACCCGCGTATGCGGACGGCGGTATAACCTGGCTATCTTCGTCTGAGGCCCTTTCAGATTGTCAATAAGCTCCGGGACGGGAACCAACCCGACCGTGGTAACCGCCACCTTGGGTTGCGGGGGACGTTGCTGGCCCTGTAGGGTCAGGGTGAAAAAACCAAGGCTGATAATGCAGATAATCGTTCTCACGGCTGGCATGCTTTACTATTGAGAACGCCGGCACAGGGCATTTGGGGGCATCCGAATCGTTTAAGGAGCTGATAAATTCGGTTATCTGGCCGAATCCCGGTGAGGCGATCAAAAAGTGCGACCATCGGCACCTCCCCTGTTTTCAGGTCATCCGATAAAAGTTGCATTTTGACCGGATTCCCTACAGCCCGTAGTCCAGGAAGACAAGCGGATCCGGGCAATTCTGTGCGTAGTATTCCAGTCTGTCAGCGGAGCACACCCCCGCGTAGTCCCCCCGGTGGCCCTCCAGGTCCCGTATCAGCTGAAAGTGCAGGTGGGGGGCGTACCCCCCGTTTTCCCCGGGGGCCCCCAGACCCCCGATCCGCTCCCCCGCCAGAAATTCCCGGCCCTCGTAAAGGCCACCCAGGCTGCCAGCGGACAAATGCCCGTAGAGGGAATACACAGTCTCCCCGCCAATCTCGTGCTCCAGGATCAACACGGGGCCGTAATCCCCGGGTGCCGTGCGGTTCGCCCAGCTGTGGAGCCTGCCCCTGAGGGGGGCATGCACTGAAGTACCGGCAGGGGCCCAGAGATCCAGGCCCAGATGGTATTCGCGCCGGCGGGATTCTCCCCCATCGAAATGGCTGAACCCGTCGTATAATGCCCTTCGCTCCAGATAACCCCCATAGGCTACCCTGCTTCCATTTTGCCGCAAATGCCGGTCCAGGTACTGCTGGCAGGATCGCGGGTCCTTTAAGGCGTCCCCCAGGTCCGGGTTGGTGACGGACAGGTCCACCCTGCAATACTGGTTCAGGGAAAATCCGGGATCGAGAAGGGGATGCGCTTTCATGAGCTCTGGATTTAAAGCGCTGAAAAATACAAAAACCCCTTCCAGAATTAACATTTTTTAACCCAGCTTCACTACCCTGCTTTGTATTTTCACGGTGCTAAGAAACAGAACCCATGAAAAAAGCATCCCACTTGCTGGCGCTCGTTATCCTCTGCGCCGCCACCACCTCCTGCCAGTCCAGGGACAAAAGCCGGAAAACCGAAACAGTGGCCGGAATAGCACCCGTGGAAACCCCGAAGCCCCAGGACCTTTCCCGATATGAAACAGCCTATTTTGCCAGTGGGTGCTTCTGGTGCGTCGAAGCCATTTTTGAAAGCGTGAAAGGGGTGGCGGAAGTCATCTCCGGATACGCCGGGGGAACGGAGGCCGACCCCACCTACGAGCAGGTGAGCTACGGCCGGACGGGCCATGCGGAGGCCGTCGAAGTCTATTACGACCCTGAGGTCATCAGTTATTTCCAGCTGGTGCAGGTGTTTTTCGGGTCCCACGACCCCACGACCCTGAACAGGCAGGGACCGGACCAGGGGCCGCAGTACCGCTCCATCGCCTTTTACAAAAACGAGTCGGAACAAAAAACGATCCGGTCCTATATAGATGCCCTGGAAGAAAGCGGGGTGTACGACAGGCCCATCGTCACCGAAATCACCCCTTTTACCAAATTCTACCCGGCAGAAGACTACCACCAGGACTACGAAAAGAACAATCCGGGCAACCCCTATGTTCAGAATGTCTCCATCCCCAGGTTAAACCGGTTTAAAGCAAACTTCGGGGAATTCCTGAAGGAAACAGCCCACTGAGGCCAGGCCATGGCCCCGGCCGGGCCTCCCGAAGGCCCCTGCCGGCCGGGGTCCCCATAGCGGCCCGGTGGGGTCAGTCATTAAGCGTTACGTCGCTATAGGCGGTGTTGATATGGATGGACCGGCCACTGTCCTTTTGCTGGCTGTACCCTGTCCGCACCGCGGCGCCCTGCCCACTGGCAGGTGCCCATGTGATAAAATCGGGGTACAGCACCCCGGAACGGTTGTCCCTGATTTCAATATCATAGGCACTGCGGGGCAAATCAAAGGTGAGTTCCCCATAGGATACGGAAATGTCCAGGTCCTTGAAATCCTCGGCAACACCCCCAATGATGAGTGCGCCCATCTTGGAATCTATGGAAACCTCCCTCAGGAGCTGGCCAATGGTGACCATGGAGGAGCGGGCCACCATGTTTAGCTGGCTTACCTCCCTGAGCCTGACCCCATCGGAATACTCGGTCTGCAACCTCCCTCCGTTCCAACGTCCTACATTGACCGGGGAATAACGCACTTCAATATTGGTATCCGTCCCATTTATGCTATTGGCAAGCAAACTGGAATACGACAGGTTTGCCCGGGTATTTAAGGCATTGTCCGCTAATTTCACTTCTCCGTACCGCACATTCATATCGAGGCGTGCTCCTTTGGGCATCTTGATTTTAATCGTCTTTTTAATCGAGAATTTCTGGTTTCCCGAAGCCCCGCGGACATAAAAGATTTTGGGATTTCGATACGCATCACGAGCCTCCATCTGGGCCGCGCGGGCCTGTTCCCGGGCCTCCATCGCCTGCTCCCGCATCGCTTCCTGTTGCTCACGCATTGCTTCGCGCTGCTCCTGCATCTCGGCACGCTGAAGGTCCCTTTGCTCCCGCATCGCCTCCCGGGCGGCTTCGCGAGCCTCTATACGGGCTTCCATCTCCGCTGCCCGCGCCTCCATTTCCCTGCCCCAGGCTTCAAACTCCTTCCGGTATTCTTCATCAAATTCCTTTTCAAACTGTTTTTGCCATTTCTTCATGTATTTTTCACCGTCCTTTTTGTACGCCTCGTAGTCAAAATTGGCGTTGGGCATGGGGGGCACTGGTGGCATATCTACCAGTTCGGGAATAGAGGCGATGATGTCCGCCACCATCGGAGCGATCTCGGGCATGTCGGGCATGTCGGGAAGTTCCGGCATTTCAAAGTGAAAGTCCAAATCCCCGTATTCCACCCCGGGAGGGCCGTACACCCAGCTGTTTCCTTTCCCATGTCCTCCCGAACGAACTGACACTTTGGAGCTATTGCCCAGGATCTCCACTACGGGCCGGTCAAAATAGGCATCGGCCTCCTCCTGCGTCGCCCCTTCAAGGGTGACAACCGCCTCCACTTCCACTTCGTTTTTGGACCAGGTTTCGAATTCGATATCGGCATAGCTTGTATTTACCTCAACAACCACGTCCGGCCCTACTTTAAATTCCTCCCTGTAAGTCCGTGTTTCCTGTGCGGACAGATGGGCCCCGGCTCCCAGCACCACGGGGAGCATAAAGGCTTTAAAGGCTATTTGAATGTACTGTTTCATTTTTTGATGATTTTAGTTCGATTAACTTCTCTTTTAATTTCAGCATTAATTGCAACCGGTACTGCAAATTCTTAATCATGGCACCGATGGTTTGTTCATTCGGGCCAATTTCATTCAGTTCTTCATTGAGTTGTACATATTCTGAATCCAGTTCCGCGAGGCGGAGGATAAAGTCATTGGCGATTTCCCGGTTTTCCTCGGAAATGTCCAGGGAGGCGAGCTCCATATTGATACTGGCCGTGTAATAGGTCTCCAGTTTTCGCAAATCAGGGGACAGGTCCCCCAGGGAAATCCCCTGTTGTGCCCCGGTGGAATCCACTGTCTGTTGAACCAGGGATTCGGAGGGATCCGCGAGATCGGGCCCGCTATCCTGCATCCAAAGGGTAAGTCCCAGCAGGGCGATCAGGGTGGCGGCCATCCCGATCCACAGGTAAGGCCTGCCTTTCTTGCGGCCCAGGGATTCCTCCAGGCGCTTTTCAAAGCGGGCCTCATGGCCCTCCGGCATCCGCATGTCCTTCATCCGTTCTCGTTCGAACAATTCCCTAAGATCCTGTGACATAGCTTTTGTTTTTTAATAGTTCCCTCAGGTACTCCTTGCCCCGCATCAGCCGTGACCGCGATGTGGTCTCCCTCAGCCCGAGGATTTCCGAGATCTCGGCGTGGTCATAGCCCTCCACCAGGTACAACTGGACCACAAACCGGTATTTTTCGGGCAGCGCCTCTATGGCGGCCTTTACCTCGGCCACCTGCACCTCCTGATCCACGCTCCAGTCCTCATCCCCGGAGAGGGTAAGCCGGTGTTCCTGCAGCTCCACAAAATGCTGCTTGCGGGCCTTCAGGAAATCGATGCTCCGGTTTACGACAATCCGTTTCAGCCAGGCGCCGAAGGTGACATCGCCCCTGTACTGATCCATTTTGGAAAAGGCGCGGATAAAGGCCTCCTGGGTGATATCCTCGGCATCCGCCGGCTCGTTGACAAACCGCATCGCCACACAAAACATGCCCCGTGCGTACTTTTTATACAGCGCGAGCTGGGCCTTCCGGTTGTTGTTCCGGCATTGGGCGATCAGGTCAGAGGATATCAGTTCCCAGGTTTCCAGAGTCCTTGTCTTTAGTTACCACCTTATAGACGAGTGGAGAAAAGCAGTGTTGCAAAAAAGGCTACTTTTAATAAAATTTTACAGTTCCCTTTGAAGCAAGTTACTTTAAAAAACGAACGCCTCTCCCTACAGGTGCTTGATTACGGGGCCATTATCCACAAACTGAAGTTCAGGACCGGGGATGGAAATTGGGCCCAGATGAATGTGAGCCTGAACTCCCCTGCAGACTACCTGCAGGACTCCCTCGCAATGGGGGCCTGCGTGGGCCGCTACGCGGGGAGGCTTTCAGGGCACCTGGAACTGGAGGGGGAAACCTTCCCCCTGCCGGCTTCGGATGGGATAACACTGCATGGGGGGAAACGCGGATTTTCAAAGCGGTACTGGGATATAGGGCCCGTTGCCGAAAGCCCCGAAAAGTCAGAGGTACGCCTGAGCTACCGGAGCCCCCACCTGGAGGAAGGCTTTCCGGGGAACCTCGATGTTACCTGCACCTACACCCTCTCTGGGAATGCGCTTGTCATCCGGCACGAAGCCCGGACAGATCGTCCGACGGCCGTCAACCTGACCAACCATACGTATTTCAAATTGGATTCGCAACCCATTATCTCCCATTACCACCTCAGGCTGCATGCGGGAAGGCGGGCGGAAACCGATGCCAGGCTCCTTCCCACGGGTCGCATCCTCCCCGTCGGGGGCACGCCTTACGATTTCAGGGCCGGGCAGGGCCTGGGCGACCTTGCCCTGGATACGCCCTTCCTGCTGGATGCCCCCCGGGAATTTGCAGCCCGTCTGACATCCGCCGTCTCGGGAATCCAGCTGACGCTGCTTACGGACCAACCGGCCGTGGTCATCTACACCCCAACCGCTTTTGCAGGGATTTGCCTCGAGACCCAAAACCTTCCGGACGCCCCCCGTTATGCCCATTTCCCGAATTCCCTCCTGTACCCGGGCGAGACGTATTTAAATGAGTCCCACTTTGTTTTTGAATCCCTTGGGTAAGGCGCCATGGAAAACTATTCACCCCGGGGCTGGGGTGATTTTAGCCGCTATTTCCTAACTTAGGGGACCTAAAGGCACCCTGATGAAAACTATCAAATGGATTGTGGGCATCGCACTTGCACTGGCCCTGCTCGTGTATTTTATAGGCCTCCCGCTTCTGAAGGAACAGACTAAAAAAGTCAGTCCTGAAAAAACCGTGCACTACGAACAGGACGGGCTCACCCTTTCGGTGACCTATTCAAGCCCTGCCAAAAAAGGCAGGGTCATCTTCGGAGGGCTGGTGCCCTACGGGAAGGTCTGGCGGACCGGGGCAAACGAACCCACCCGGCTGCGGACCGCGACCAGGCTCACCGTAGGGGGGCAGGTCCTGCCTCAAGGGGAATATTCCCTTTGGACGATTCCCGGGGAAACCCAGTGGACGGTCATCTTTAACAGCGAAATCCCGGATTGGGGGGCAACCCTGATGAGCGGGGGAAAGGAAGCCACGCGCAACCCGGAATCCGATGTGCTGCAGATCAACGTGGGGGTCGATACCCCCGGGGAGGCCGTGGAGCATTTTGACATCTCGTTCACCCCTTCAGGTTCGGGCCCCGGGGTTTTCCTGGAGTTCACCTGGGATACGACCCGGGTACGCGTCCCATTAAATTCATAGTCCCTTGAAAAAAAGCGCCCATAAGGCCCGGGAGGCCGCCGCCGCCAGACTGCATCGGCGCAGGGAACCCGCCGACACCCGGGAGATGCTCGACGGGATTGCCAATTCGGACATCACGGCCCTTTCAAGGGCCATCACCCTGATTGAAAGCTCCCGGGCCGAAGATGAAACCCCTGCAGGGGAACTTGTGGATGCCTGCCTTAAAATGGCCGTCCCCGGGATCCGCGTGGGCATTACCGGGGTCCCCGGCGCGGGCAAAAGCACCTT
>CAZUZE010000010.1:0-21049 GCA_964624565.1 uncultured Robiginitalea sp. | reverse complement strand
CATCACCCAGGGCAGGAACTTCCCCTCTTCATTGTATTTCCCGTGTTTCAGGGTCCGGATGACCTTTATAAAAGTATCCTGGAAAATATCCTCGGTAACCTCCCGGTCAAAGACTTTGGAATAAATGAAATTAAAAACACGCCGGTTATGCCGTTCTATAAGGTTTTCAAGGGAGCGTTCGTCCCCGTTCAGGTAATTCCGGATCAGAGAAGCGTCATCTACATGGAGTTCCATACACATTACTTTTTTGATTAAGCCCTGCAGGCTTCCCATGACAGGGGCCCTTGGGGACGGTATTTAAGGTTCAAAAAAGTAATTGTGCTTTATAGGCTGCAGATGATTGATGTTAGACCCTCCAAATATAGAAAAATTTTTTTAGCACAAATAACCCATGCCCAATCCAGACCAAAGAAAGTATCCCCAGTGGCTTTTGGCCTTTACATATTGTATCTTTGCACCTTATGCAATTCCATGGAGGCAGTTAGTGAAACAGACCCTAAAAAGGCCATTGTTATCAAAGGGGCGCGTCTGCACAACCTTAAAAACATCGATGTCAGCATCCCGCGAAACCAGCTGGTGGTCATCACGGGTATGTCCGGCTCCGGCAAGAGCACCCTGGCTTTTGACACCCTTTACGCCGAAGGACAACGCCGTTACGTGGAAAGCCTTTCCTCCTATGCGCGTCAGTTCCTCGGGAAACTGGACAAGCCAAAAGTGGATTACATACGGGGCATTGCCCCGGCAATCGCCATCGAGCAGCGCATCAATTCCAGCAACCCAAGGTCCACAGTAGGAACGTCCACAGAAATCTACGATTACCTGAAGCTCCTCTATGCGCGTATCGGCCGGACCTACTCCCCCGTCTCCGGAAAGGAAGTCATCAAGCATACCGTCAGTGAGGTGGTCGATTTTGTGTGCGGGCAGGAAGAAGACAGCCGGCTGCTGCTGCTCGCGCCAATCGAGATCACAGGGGACCGGGATGTGCAGAAGTCACTGGACCTGTTGCTAAAACAGGGCTATGCCCGTATAAAGTATAAAGGTGAAATCATCCGGATAGGGCCTGAAATGCCTGAGATTGGTCGCTCCTTTGACCTGGTCGTTGACCGGATCGTAGTCAGGAAGGACGATGAAGACTTTGTCAACCGGCTGTCCGGGGCTGTTGACACTGCCTTTTTTGAAGGCAAGGGCACCTGCATTGTGGAGGCTGTGGATAGCGGGAGGCAGGAGGTCTTCAGCAATATGTTTGAACTGGACGGGCTTGTCTTCCCGGAACCCAACGTGCATTTATTCAGTTTCAGCAACCCATTTGGCGCCTGTCCCAAATGCGAGGGCTACGGGGATGTGATCGGCATTGATGAGGACCTGGTCATCCCGAATACGGAGCGCTCGGTCTATGACAACGCCATAGCCCCGTGGAAAGGTGAGAGTATGGGCTGGTACCGGGACCAGTTGGTCAATAACGCCTATACCTTTGATTTTCCCATCCACAAGCCCTGGTTCGAATTAACCCCACAGCAGCGGGCCCTGGTCTGGGAGGGCAATGAGCACTTTACAGGCCTGAACGAATTTTTCGAAAAGCTGGAAGAGAAGAGCTACAAAATCCAGAACCGGGTAATGCTCTCCCGCTACCGTGGGAAAACCCGCTGCACCCAGTGCGCCGGGACCCGGCTGAGAAAGGAAGCTTCCTATGTACGGGTGGGCGGAAAAGCGATAACGGAACTCGTGGAACTTCCGGTGTATCGACTCGCTGAATTCTTTGAGTCCCTTTCTCTCGAACCCCACGAACAGTCCATTGCCCGAAGGCTGCTGCTGGAGATACGGAACCGCATAGGGTACCTGCAAAAGGTGGGCCTGGGGTATTTGACGCTGAACCGGAAATCCAATACCCTCTCCGGGGGTGAAAGCCAGCGCATCAACCTGGCGACCTCCCTGGGCAGCAGCCTGGTAGGCTCCATGTACATCCTTGACGAACCCAGCGTGGGGCTGCACCCAAGGGATTCCGAGAACCTCATAGAGGTGCTGAAATCCCTCAAAGCGCTCGGAAACACCGTCATCGTCGTAGAACATGATGAAGAGATGATGCGGGCCGCCGACCGGATTATCGACATCGGGCCGGAAGCCGGGACCCTCGGGGGTGAAGTGGTGGCCCAGGGATCCCTGAGCGAAGTGCTAAAGGCGGATTCCTACACGGCGCGCTATTTGAGCGGCGCCCTGGAAATCCCCGTACCCGCTAAACGGCGGGCCGGCAAAGGGCATATCGAGGTCCTGGGGGCGCGGCAGCACAACCTGCGCAATATCGATGTGACCTTCCCCCTACAGGTATTAACCGTTGTCACGGGGGTGTCCGGGAGCGGCAAAAGCACCCTTGTCAATAAAATACTCTATCCGGCCCTTCAGAAAAAATTGGGCGGATATGGGGAAAAGGCAGGGCATCACCGGGGCCTGGAAGGAGAATTCGGGTTTATACACCACCTTGAGTTTGTAGACCAGAACCCCATAGGACGTTCCTCCCGGTCCAATCCGGTCACCTACCTGAAGGCCTATGACGATATCCGAAACCTGTTCGCCAGCCAGAAGCTGAGCAAACTAAGGGGGTATAAAACCAAACACTTTTCATTCAATGTCGATGGCGGCCGGTGCGATAAATGCAAGGGGGATGGTGAAATTACAGTGGAGATGCAGTTCATGGCCGACGTCCACCTCGAATGCGACCAGTGCCGGGGGAAGCGGTTTAAAAAGGAAATCCTCGAAGTGCAGTTTCACGGGGCATCCATAAATGACGTGCTGGAGATGACGGTCGATGACGCCATCTCTTTTTTCAGGGCGCACAAGGCGGAAAAGATCGCCCTGAGGCTCAAGCCCCTGCAGGATGTGGGCCTGGGCTATGTGACGCTGGGCCAGCCCTCCTCCACGCTCTCCGGCGGGGAAGCCCAGCGGATCAAACTGGCCACCTTCCTGGGCAAGGGGCAGGGAAAGGAAAAAGCGCTCTTGATATTTGACGAGCCAACCACCGGCCTGCATTTCCACGATATCCGAAAATTGCTCGATTCCTTTAATGCCCTTATTGCCAAAGGCCATTCCATCATCGTCATCGAACACAATATCGAACTGATCAAGACTGCGGACCACGTCATCGACCTGGGGCCTGAAGGCGGGGATAAGGGAGGTGAACTGCTCGCTTTCGGCACCCCGGAGGAGGTCGCTTCCAACCCCCGTTCCATCACCGGGCGCTACCTGAAGGAAAAACTGAAGCCCTGACCCGCGGCCCGGAAAAACCCGGACTGGTGAAGGGTTACTCCCGCGGAGGCCCCAGGGAGGGCTCGCCTCAATAAGACTTTTATATGTCTGTATTCCAAACGGTTACATCTTCTAAAATAAGTTTGGCACGGTGATTGATTTTTCCAGGGTGGATGCAAAATAGTTTTCATCCGCAACTTAAAACCCTAACGCCATGAAAAATCTAGTCTTCCTTATTGCCGCATTTGTCTTCGCAACCGGAACTTCCTTTGGAGCTGGTATGGTTCATGCCCCGGCGGCCGCAGGAGCCTCAGGCACCTTCATCTTTACGGAAGGGGATGTCACCTTTTCCGTCTTCCCCGATGGAGAATTCGATTTTTACCTCAACGGGCAGGTCGGATTTCAGGCGGTGGGTTTCCACGGACAGGGAGCGATCACCTTTAATTCCGGGTTCAACTACAATCCCTATGTCCAGTATGACGACTTCGGCGCCGTGATCCAGATTGCCCATCTGCCGGTCTTTTACGACTATTACGGGAGGGTCCGCCGGATCGGGAACGTCCATATGGCCTATCGCAACGGCAGGTTGTACCGCCTGGGCGGCATGCGTATCTTCTACAATGGGTTCGGGTACTACGACTACCACCTCGGGTATATCAATCCCCTGAACCGGGTATATGTCTACCAGCCCTTCCACAGGTATTTTGTAAGGCCCGCCGCAGGATTTTGCATGGTATATCCCCAGCCCTACAGGCGCTATTATCACCCGGTTCGGTATACGTATCACAGGCCGTATCACAACAACTCCCGCAGGGTTTACGCCTCGGCCGGCCAACCATACCAGTACCGGGAACGGGCCGAGCGAAGCCGGGTCTACAGAAATGACCGGCAGGTGGTGGCGCGGGCTGAAGCCCCCGAGCGCTCCGCACGATCCAACCGGGTGAGCCAGTCTGCTGTCAACCGCACCCCCCGGGCCGCAGTGGAACGCAGGTCATCTGCCCGAACAACCTCCGTGTCCCGGACGGTTAACTCCGCCCCGGTGACCCGTCAGGGCCATGTAAACGGCCGCACATCCCGTGTGGAGACGACTTCCGCACCGGACCGCAAGAGGTCTTATGGCGAACGTGCCACAACCAAAGGTGCCGGACAAAACCGCCTCAGCCAGCAGGGGACTGTCAATAAGAGGAGTCAATCCAGGGCAGGCACCGCCGATACGCGAATGGCCTCCAGGGAACAGGTAAGCCGTTCCGCCAGCCCTTCCAGGGGCCGGAATGCCAAAGGCGTCCGCTCCTCCGGGCGCAACCATAAATAATAAGGGAGCAGGGGCTTGCTCCCGGATTTGCAAAGCCCTGCCGGCACTGGTCTCCGGCAGGGCTTATTTTTTAAACGTCTTTCGAAGCAGCGCCATAAGGTCTTCCGAAACCTGAAGCTTGACAAGCGCCCCCAGGTACACTGCGGCAATCAACAGGCTTTTGAGCACGATATTGACCACCGGGTGGAACGGGAACTCCAGCCAGTGGAAAGCAAGGAAGGTAAAGAGCCCTGTTGCGAACACTTTCAGCGTATCCGCGCTCCAGGGCGTCAGCCCGAATTTCCACTTCACAAACAGCATCTTGACCAGGTTGTACAGCCCCGCACTGACCAACGTGGCCAGGGCCGCGCCGACAAGGCCCTGGGATGGGATCAAAAGGGCATTTAAAAGGATGGTCAGCAGGGCCAGCAGGACCCCCATCACCAATAGGGTGACATAATACCTGGAATTGTAAAGGATGGCGGTATTGATTCCGAGGAAGGCGTCAAAAAGCCGTACCAGCCCCAAAAAGAGAACGACCGAAAAACCACCCCGGTAAGCCTCCGGCAAAAGGGCGTAAAGGTCCCCCAGGTTCAGGAGGATCCCGATAAAAATAAGGCCCGTGATCGAAAGAAGGGTCAGGGAGCTGCGTTTGTAGAGCTTGCTGAGGCCCTCCACATCCCCGGAATTCATGAGGGACGCCGTCAGGGGATAGGTAATTTGGTTCATCGACCGGAAAGGCACGATGATCACTGTCGCAATAAAGACGGCCACGGTATAGTAGGCGACGTTTTCGATTCGGATATACTGGTTGATCATAAAGCGGTCGATCTCCAGGAGCACGACAGATATAGAGCCGCCGAGGATGATCAGGGCGCTGTACCTGAGTACGTCCCCAAAACCTTCGGGAAGCGCCAGGCGGAATTGCAGGGGCTGTAGCCTAAGGGCATGCCACGCCATAAGCAGCACGCGGATCCCGTACAAAAAGACGAGCCACCGCAGAAAAACCGGTTCGGTAATAATGCCCGCGAACAAAAGCAAAAGCAGAATGCTCACCCCTACCCGGATAAAAACCTCTTTGAGGAAGGTCCCCAGGGAAGACTTCAGGCATACTTTGCTCCATGCAAAAAAGATCTCGAAATAAGCCATAAAAAGCCCGATCCAGAAGATGTGCCACACGTAATCCTTTACGATGGCATTCTTGCGCGCGAGAAAATCCCCGATCAGCTCATTTGAAAAGTAGCTGAAAGCCCCCAACGGGATGATGAGGATCAACGGCATCACCACTACGGCCGTGAGCAACGCCTGTACGTCCCCCTGCTGCTTGTAGGCCGAATAGTATTTGACCAGGGTGTTCGGGATCCCGAAAGACAGAACCGGCATGAGCAGTGCCGCAGTGGAGAGCAATACCCCTACAAGGCCGAAATAGGCATCGGACATCACCCGTGTGTATAAAAACAGGGTATTCAGGGCCCCCAGGGCGAAGCCCAAGTAGGTAATGCCGGTATTCAGGGCGGTCTGTCGCAGCACTATGCCCATAGCACCTCCTTTACGAGTCGTTCCGTAAGCGCCCTCCGGTGGTATTCCCGAACCCCATCGGCCTCCACCTCAAGGGTCCCGTCGCGATAGTCCCCGTACCACCTGAGCAGGGTGGCCTCCATCCCTTTCTGGTCAGCGTATTCAAACGCGGCACCCGAGTTTGTCTTGTCGATGATGCCTGCCACTTCCCACCCGGATGGCCCGATGGCCAGGATCGGTCGGGCGGCGGCGAGGTATTCGAAGAACTTCCCCGGAATGATCCCACGCGTCTCGGGCCTGTCGATTTCGATAAGGAGCAGTACCTGCGCTTTGCGCTGTTCTCCCAGGGCCTCCTCGTGAGGGATGTAATCCTGCCGGTGCAGGTACCCCTGGAGCCCGTGTTCCCTGATGCTTTTCAGGACCTCAGCGCTCACAGGGCCCGTAAGGTGCAATTCCAGGTCTTTGCCGAAGTCCGGGTCCTTTTTAACCAGGTTCCCAAGGGCGCTCCAGAGGGAAACGGGATTCCGGCCACTGAGCAGGCTCCCGATATGCGACACCCTGAAAGGACCTCCGGGCTGGCCCTTCCCGTTGCGTGCCCCGGAATAGCCATTGGTGATCACGTGGAGTGGTTTTGCGGTCAGGGGGGCGAATTCCTCCCGCGTAAGGGCGCTGGTGGTAATCACGGCATCCGCCCCATTCAGTACCCTGGCCTCCAGTGTCTTGTGCTTTTTTTGCGCCCACCGGCTCAGATAGAGGGCATCGTGGTAGCCGATGGTGGTCCATGGGTCCCGGAAATCCGCAATCCATCGAATGTCCGCTACCTCCTTCAGGTGCAGGCCGATCAAATGGACACTGTGCGGAGGGCCTGTAGTGACGATGGTACCGATCTGCTCCTGCTCCAATACCTCCCTGAGGTACCGGACAGACGGGGCCACCCAGTACTTCCGGGCATCGGGGATAAAGAGGTTGCCCCGCACCCAAAGCATGAAGCGTTCCAGCCACCCGGGCTCCTCCCGGTTGATGATCCCGGAACTGATCCGCCGGGTCTTCGAACGGCTGAGCCAGCCCGCCAGCTGATAGGGTTCCCAGATCTTCTTCCGGATCACTTTGATTTCCGCGGGAACCTGCGTCAGCAGGGAGTCATCCCGCAAGGGATAATGGGGGTTTTCAGGGGTATACACCAACGGTTCAATGCCGAATTCGCGCATATAGGAGGCAAAGTACAACCAGCGCTGTACCCCGGGACCTCCGGCCGGGGGCCAGTAATACGTTACGATAAGTACTTTTTGCATCTGTTATGCTTCCTGCCTGCGTCGCCTCTGCCACAGTTCAAATCCGATCCCGCCCAGGAGCAACAGGGCGAGTAACCCGGTACCTGCCAGACTGATCTGGCTTCCCTTTTGGATCACATCAGGTTCAAATCTGAAAATAATTTCATGCCTTCCTGCCGGGATGGACATCCCCCTCAGGGCGTAATTGACCCGGAAGTGGGGAGCCGGTTTGCCGTCGGTATACGCCTGCCACCCTTCCGGGTAGTACATTTCGGAAAAAACGGCCAGTCCTTCATTCGGATTCTCCGACCTGTATACCAATTCATTGGACCTATAGGAGACCAGGGAAATCCGGGCCGTGGAATCGAGTGAAAACGTCGCCGGGGCGACCTCCGGAAAGTCCGCGGTATTGACGATGGCTTCGGATCGGGGACGCAGGCTGTCCAGGGCCCGGATGGCGTCATCCGGGGATCCCACTGCCCGGAGTCGTTCCACGAACCAGGCATTTCCCAGGGCGTCCGGGTTCAGAGAAGCCCTCGGGTTCCCTTCGGCATCGGCCTGTATGATGTATTTTGTATTGAGCATATCCAGCACCCGCCTGTTGTTGCGGTATATATGGAATTCGAACAGGTCCTGGATCCGTCGCGGTTTGGCTGCGTGATAACCCCCCAGGGATTTGTGGTAGTAGGACGTGCGTGCCCCATTGAGCCCTTCGCCCAGGTTCAGCACCCTGTAATTCGAGGTGTCCTTCAGGATCTGCTGGTCGGCCTGGGTCATGGGGAAGCTGTTGCCAAACTGTCGCATGGAAACGAAATCCTCCTTGTTTACATACCTCAGGTCGACCCCGACCAAATCGGTGACGATTAACACGCCCAGGCCCAGCACCATCCATCTGACCGGCAGGCGTTTTTTAAGGTTGCCCCATAAGAGCAGGGCGGAGAGCAGGATAAAGAGCATCGACCTGAAGGTATCCTGAAGGTAGACCGCCTCCCGGTCCCTCCGGATCAGGCTGACGAGTTCCTCCCCATAGTATCGCTCGAGGACTTCATCACTCGCCCCGGTGAAGTCAAAAACAGATTTCAGCAGCACCAGCGCGATCCCGAGGGCCATCATGCCCATAAAGCTGAATGTCAGGGCCTTTTTCTTCCTGTCATCCGTGGTTTCCGGGGCATTCCATGCCCTGATGGCCAGCACTGCCAGCACAGGTGCGCAGAGTTCCAGGATGACCTGTACGGAGGAAACGGCGCGGAACCTGTTGTAAAGCGGGAAGTAATCGATCATCAGGTCGGTGAGCAGCGAAAAGTTCTTCCCCCAGGAGAGCACCAGGGCCACTGCGGAGGCCGTCAGCAGCCACCAGCGGGCGCGTCCCCGGACCAGCAAAAGCCCCAGAAGGAACAAAAACAGCACCACCGCACCGATATAGGGGGGTGCCGCAACTATGGGCTGGTCGCCCCAGTACAACTGCAGGCTATTGCTGAAATCCAGGGCCTGCGACCTGGGGACCCCCTGGTCGACCAAAAATTCAAAGGTCCTGGATTTATCCCCAAGCGCCTCGACCGAACCGCCCCCGAACAACCGGGGCACCAGCAGGTTCAGGGACTCCGCGATGCCGTAGCTGTACTGGGTGATATAGTCCCGGTCCAACCCCTCCATGGCGGTCTTTGGACTGCCGTCCGGGTTGATCGATAAAACCGAAGGGCCCCGCGTACTCCAGGCCGCGTATTCCCGGGTGGCCAGCAAAGAGGTCGCATTGACCGCAATCCCCAGCAGGGCCGCCACCAGCAACAGGCCCGAGGACAGGAAGAAGGATTTGAGCCGCCGGGTCCGAATGGCATCCACCAGGTACGCAATCCCGAGCGGGATCGCCAGGAACAGGAAGTAATAGGTCATCTGGTAGTGGTTCGCCTGAATTTCCAGGGCCATGGCCAGGGCGGTGAGCAAAAAACCCCAGAGGTACTTTCCCCTGTATGTCAGCAGGATCCCCCCCAAAACAACGGGCAGATATCCAATGGCATGGGCCTTTGCATTGTGTCCGACACCGAGGATGACGATCAGATAGGTCGAAAACCCGAAGGCGAGCGCACCGAGGACGGCCAGGCGGTATTCCACCTTCATGCATCCCATCAGGATATAGAAGCCGAGGAAATACAAAAACAGGTAATCCGCGGGACGGGGGAGGAACCGAATGAGCCGGTCCAGTTTTTTGATGTAGTCATGCGGGTAACGGGCACCGAGCTGGTAGGTGGGCATTCCCCCGAAAGCGCTGTTGGTCCAGTAGGGCTCCTCCCCAAATTGCCTCCGGAAATCCTCCTGCTCCTGGGCCATTCCCCTGTATTGCAGGATGTCCGACTGGTAGATGACCTTCCCTTGCAATACCGGGTGGAAGTACAGCAGCGCCACCACGGCAAAAAGGACTATCGCAAAAAAATGAGTGAGGAAGTTCCTGAACAGGGGATTCATAAAAGGGTCGAAAGGGAGTTAGTCAAGCTCTTCATACTCTATGTATTCTCCGACTTCGTGGGCCGTGTGCGCCCGCCCTGGAGGTTTTTTATCTATAGTCACTTCACCCTCCGGAGCCGGCTGCGAATAACGGCCCCCGCCATTGGGGGAAGCCTGTTGAAAAAATTCGTCCGTCTTTTTCCGGGCATAGGCCAGCAGCCAGGGGCGCAGCAGCCTCCCGATCAGCTTGAGGAGGTAGAAGCCCAGAAGAATCCAAAAAACCGTCTTCAATACACCCATTATCTCAATTCCAATTATATCAAAATTACGATTCCCGCGTTGTATATAGCGTACAAATGTCCTAAAATATAATGAATATGGAAGTTTCCCACCGACTCAGCATACGGAAAACTCCCCTTTTCGGACTCCTGCTGGCAGTGTTGCTTCTGAGCAGCAGGGGATATTCCCAATACACCGATGTGATCAATTCCAACCGCCCCGGGGAATCCGTGAGCGCCTATGCCGTGGGAACCGGGGTCATACAATTGGAGTCCGGGCTTTTTTACGAAAAGCAGGACCATTCCCTTTTAGACACGGAATCGGGTCTCTTTGGCATTGGGGTGGCCCTTCGCTACGGACTGCTGTTCGAATCCCTGGAGCTCTTTTATGAAGGGATCTACCAGAGCCAGGACATCACCTTCAATGCTTCCGGCCTCGAAGACACGTACAGCGATTTCGGCCGGAACCGGCTGGGGCTAAAGTTCCTCCTGTTTGATCCTTTCAAGGATCCCGAGCGCAACAAGCCCAACCTCTACAGTTGGAGGGCCAACAACACCTTCCAGTGGCGCAACCTGATCCCCGCGGTCTCGATTTATGCGGGGGCCAATTTCATCCTGGGGGACAACCCCTTCTATGCGCCCGATGAACCGAGCATCTCCCCGAGGGTCATGGCCTCCACTCAAAGCCTCCTCTCCCCCCGGTTCGTGCTGATCACCAATGTCATCTACGACCGCATTGGCTCCGATTTTCCCGAATGGAGCTACGTGGTTTCCCTCTCCCATGCCCTGAGGAACCCCAGGTGGAGCATTTTTGTGGAGAACCAGGGTATCAAAAGTGACCGGTATGCGGACATCCTGTTGAGGGCAGGCGCCGCCTATCTGATCAGCGATAATTTTCAGGCAGACCTCTTTTTGGGAGGCAATTTCAAGGATACCCCTAGTCGGATCTTTGTCTCGGGCGGGATCTCATATCGCCTGGACTTCCACCAGGACAAATTGAAGCCCATCGAGGACCAGGATCCCAAAATCGGGAAGAAGGACATGCGCAAAAAACAAAAAGGGACCAAAGACCCCGGGAAAAAAAAGAAGGAGAAAAAGCAAAAGAAGTCTGATGATATTGACTGGTGACCCGCAAAAGGGCTCTTAAAACACCCTTGCAACACCTTCACGTCACCCCTAACCCAATTATCCCTAATTTTGCCTTTGAAACCAAAGGCGATGGTGCAGCTTAAAGAAGTCCGGTCCAAAAAGGAGTTAAAGGCATTTGTGAAATTTCCTTTTGACCTGTACAGGCATTCCCCCTATTGGGTCCCCCCCATCCTCAAAGACGAACTCGAGAGCCTGACGCCGGGGAAAAACCCCGTCTTTGAGCAGGCCGAGGCCCAGTTTTTCCTGGCCTGGAAGGAAAACCGTATCGTCGGCCGCATAGCCGCCATTGTAAACTGGGTGGAGGTCCGATCGCTTGGTTTTTCCAAAATGCGTTTTGGATGGATGGATTTCGAGGACGACCCCGAGGTTTCTGCCGCCCTGCTGAACAAGGTGGCAGAAATCGGGAAGGCGCACAAGCTCGAGTATATGGAAGGTCCCATGGGGTTTTCCAACCTGGACAAGGTAGGTGTGCTGACCGAGGGTTTTGAGCATATCGGCAGCATGATCACCTGGTATAATTTTCCCTATTACAGGAACCACCTGGAGGATTTTGGGATGTCCGTGGAAAAGGAATTCATCGAGAGCAAATTCCCGATGTCCAATGTGGACCCGGTGCACTTTTCCAGGGTACAGAAGGTCATACGCGGGCGGTATGGCCTCAAACCCCTGAATTTCACCAGGACCTCGGATATCGTGCCCTGGGCCGACGAGATGTTCGAGTTGTTCAATTCCTCTTATTCTCGCCTGGCCTCATTCGTGCCGGTATCGGAAGCCCAGAAGGAGTATTTCAAGAAAAAATACCTCCCCCTGATCGACCCGAGGTATATCAAATTTGTTGTGGATCAAGGGAATCGGCTCGTATCCTTCTCCATTGTCATGCCCTCTTTTTCAAGGGCTTTGCAGAAAGCGCGTGGCTCCCTGTTCCCCTTTGGGTTTTACCACCTGCTCAAGGCGCGGAAAAACAGCAAGGAAGTGTTTTTCTACCTGATCGGCATCCTGCCCGAATACCAGAAAAAAGGGGTCACCGCCATAATTTTCAACGAGTATTACCGGGAGTTTCACCAGCGCGGGATTCAAATGGGCTACCGCACCCCTGAACTCGCCGATAACGTCGACGTGCACCAGATCTGGAAGCATTTTGACCCTCAGGTCTACAAACGAAGGTGCACGTACCGTAAGGACCTGAAATAAAAAAACCCCCAGCGAATCCGCTGGGGGCGTTAACAAAATATTTTTTGGGAAATTACTCCCCCATGGCGGCTGCCACAGCAGCAGACAAACGCTTGTACGTCCCGTTTTGAAGCCGCTCCCGGATGGTGGAAAAGGCTTCCAGGGTTTCCTCAATATCCTCTGCCGTATGGGTGGCTGTGGGGATCATCCTCAGCAGGATCAGGCCTTTGGGGATTACAGGGTACACGACGATGGAACAGAAGATCCCGTGGTTCTCCCTCAGGTCCTTCACCAGGGCCATGGCTTCCGGGATGCTTCCGTTGAGATAGACAGGGGTCACACAACTGCTTGTGGTCCCGATATCAAACCCGCGGTCTTTCAGGCCGTTCTGAAGCATGTTTACATTCTCCCACAGCTTGTTTTTAAGCTCCGGGCGGGTTTTGAGCATTTCCAGGCGCTTGAGGGCCCCCTTTACGTAGATCATGGGGAGCGATTTGGCAAACATCTGGGAACGCATGTTGTATTTGAGGTAATCGATGATTTCCTTATCGGCCGCCAGGAAAGCCCCGATGCCCGCCATGGACTTGGCAAATGTGGCGAAATAAACGTCGATGTCCGCCTGTACGCCCTGCTCCTCCCCGGCACCTGCGCCGGTAGTACCCAGGGTACCAAACCCATGGGCATCATCCACGAGCAACCTGAAGTTGTATTTTTCCTTAAGGGCCACTATTTCCCTGAGTTTCCCCTGTTCGCCCCGCATCCCGAAAACGCCTTCGGAAATCACCAGGATCCCGCCGCCGGTTTGTTCGGCCATACGGGTGGCGCGCTCGAGGTTCTTCTCGAGGGATTCGATGTCGTTGTGCTTGAAGGTAAAGCGCTTTCCGACATGTAGCCGGACCCCGTCGATGATACAGGCATGGGAATCGACATCGTAGACGATGATGTCATCTTTTGAAACCAGGGCATCTATGGCGGACATGATCCCCTGATACCCGAAGTTCAGCAAATAGGAAGCCTGTTTTCCGACGAATTCTGCCAGCTCCTTTTCGAGTTGTTCATGGTAGGAGGTATGCCCGCTCATCATGCGGGCCCCCATGGGGTAGGCAGCCCCGTGTTCCATGGCTGCTTCCCCGTCGACCTTCTTGATTTCCGGCAAATTGGCCAGTCCCAGATAGTCGTTGATGCTCCAGGTTATCACTTCCCGGCCCTGGAATTTCATGCGGTTCGAAATAGGCCCTTCCAACTTCGGGAAAACAAAATACCCTTCTGCCTGTGCGGCCCATTTTCCAAGAGGGCCCTTATTTTCTATAATCCGATCAAATAAATCTCTCATGAATTCGTGCTAAGAATTGAATCTTCCTCCCTTGGTGGTTAAGAGGAAGCCTTTGACTTTACGTGGCAAAAGTAGTTAATTTCACAAAGGAATCATAGTATCCGCAAGGGATTCCTGTGGCCCGTGGCAGGCCTAAGTCCGAGGAGGGACCTGGCTATTTGATGTACTCGACAGGCTGCACCTTTTCCGCTCCTCTGGAATCGGTGGCAAACCCCTGGTCCTGCATCCACTGGTCGCTGTAGATCTTGCTCATGTACCGGGATCCGTGGTCGGGAAAAATGACCACGACCCTGCTTTCGGGGGTGAATTCGCCGGCCTCGCTGAACTGTTTTACGGCCTGCATGGCCGCCCCGCAGGTATACCCCGCGAAGATCCCTTCCGTCTTGCAGATCTCCCGTGCCATAAGCGCACTGTCTTCGTCAGTTACCTTCATGAACCTGTCGATACAGGAGAAGTCCGTAGCCTGCGGGATCAGGTTTTTTCCGAGGCCTTCGATGCGGTAGGGATAGATCTCCCCCCTGTCCAGTTTCCCGGTTTCGTGGTATTTTTTGAGCACCGATCCATAGGCATCCACCCCGAGGATGCGGATGTCAGGATTTTGTTCCTTCAGGTACCTTCCGGTGCCGGAAATGGTGCCCCCGGTGCCGCTGCAGGCCACCAGGTGGGTGATCTGACCGCCCGTCTGGGCCCAGATTTCCGGACCAGTGGTCGCGTAATGGGCCTCGATGTTCAATTCGTTGAAGTACTGGTTGATGTACACGGAATTCCGCGTTTCCCGGTGGAGCCTTTTGGCCACCTCGTAATAGGAACGGGGATCATCCGCACTTACATGGGCCGGGCAAACGTAGACCCGCGCACCCATGGTGCGCAACATATCGATTTTGTCCTTTGAGGACTTGGAGCTGACGGCGAGGATGCAGTCATACCCCTTGATGATGCTGACCATGGCCAGGCTGAATCCCGTGTTCCCCGAAGTGGTCTCAATAATCGTGCTGCCGGGTTGTAAAATCCCCCTTCTTTCAGCCTCCTCGATGATGTAGGCTGCAATCCGGTCCTTTGAGGAATGTCCCGGATTAAAGCATTCCAGTTTGGCATAATACTCCCCCTGAAACTCCCTGGTAAGCGTACCAAGGTGGACCAAAGGGGTGTTGCCGATAAGGTTGAGGAGGTTTGCGTGGGCCTGAATTTTTGAATCCATGCAATTTCAGGTTAGGCTGAAGACCCGATGACAGGTCCGGTTTCGCCTACAAAAGTAGTACTTTTTTTCTTTTAGGGTACTTTTCCTTCCAAATCCAGAATAAAGGTGTACTCCTGTGCGGTCTCCCTCAGGGCGTCAAACCTGCCCGAAGCCCCGCCGTGCCCCGCCTCCATATTGGTGTGGAGAAAGAGCTGGTTCCCGTCCGTTTTCAGGCTCCGTAGCCGGGCCACCCATTTGGCCGGCTCCCAGTACTGTACCTGGGAGTCGTGCAGCCCGGCCGTCACAAGCATGTTGGGATACTCCTGGGCGGTGACGTTGTCATAGGGGGAATAGGACTTCATGTACTCGTAGTACACCTCGTCCTCCGGGTTCCCCCATTCGTCGTATTCCCCTGTAGTAAGCGGGATCGACGGGTCCAGCATGGTGGTTACCACATCCACGAAGGGCACGGCCGCGATCACCCCCCTGTAAAGGCCGGGGGCCATATTGACCACCACCCCCATCAAAAGCCCCCCGGCCGAGCCCCCCATGGCATAGAGGTGGTCCGCACTGGTATACCCTTCCGCAATCAGGAATTGGGAGCAATCTATAAAATCGGTAAAACTGTTTTTCTTGTTGAGCAGCTTTCCGGCCTCGTACCATGGGCGCCCCAGGTATTCCCCCCCCCTGACATGGGCAATGGCATAGATAAACCCGCGGTCGAGGAGGCTCAGCCTGGGGGTCGAGAAATACGGGTCGATGGTGCTGCCGTAGGACCCATAGGCATACTGCAATAAAGGGCTGCTGCCGTCCAGGGGGGTATCCTTGTGGTAGACCAGGGAAATCGGAACTTGCGCCCCGTCCCTCGCCTTTGCCCAGACCCTTTCGGAGCGGTAATCCCTCTTGTCAAAGGACGGATCCAGGACCTCTTCTTCCTTCCGGATTACAGATTCCCTGGTGCGCATATTGAAATCAATAATACTGTAAGGGGAGGTCATGCCATTGTAGAGGTACCTCAGGTCTTCGGTGTCGAAATCCAGGTTTACATAGGGATAGGCAACATAGGTTTCATTGTCGAAGGGCAGAAAATAGGATTCGCTTTCATCCCAGCGGTTTACCTGGATCCGGGTCAGCCCCCGGTCCCGCTCCGAGATCACGTAGTAGTCCTTGAAAATCTCGATGTCCTCAATAAGCACGTCCTCGCGGTGCGGGATAAATTCCTCCCAATGCCCGGCCTGCGTACGGTCTTCCCGCACCTTCATCACCTTGAAATTGCGGGCGCCATCCTTATTGGTGACGATGTAGAAATGGTCTGCATAGTGATAGATCGAATACTCCAGGCCCCGCTCCCGGGGAGAAAAAACCGCGAAATCCCCTTCAGGCATATCCGCCGGGAGGATCCTGTATTCGCTGGTCAGGGTACTCGATGACCCTATAATGATATATTTTTTCGACTTGGACTTGTAAACATAGGTATTGAATGTTTCGTCCGACTCTTCATACACGAGCTGGTCAGATGTGGCCGGCGTCCCCATAACGTGTTTATAGATCCTGTCCGAACGCAGGGTCACGGGGTCTTTCCGCGTGTAGAAAAGGGTCTTGTTGTCAGCCGCCCAAACAGCACTCCCCGTGGTGTTTTCCAGCAGGTCTTCAAAGACGGTTCCGGTTTGCAGGTCCTTGATCCGGATGTTGTACTGCCTCCTGGAAAGGGTGTCCACGCCGTAGGCCGCAAAGCGGTTGTCCGGGCTTATGGAGATCCCCCTGAGGTCAAAAAAATCATATCCCTCGGCCATGGTATTCGCGTCGAACATGATTTCTTCAGGGGCTTCGAGAGATTCCTTATGCCGGGTGTAGACCGGGTATTGTTTCCCGGTTTCAAAGCGGGTGACATACCAGTAGCCATTCCGCTTGTACGGCACGGAGGAATCATCCTCCTTGATACGGGACTTCATTTCCTGGAAAAGTTCCTCCTGAAAGGCTTCTGTATGGGCTGTCATAGCCTTGTAATAGTCGTTCTCGGCCCTGAGGTACGAGAGTACCGCTTCGCTTTCCCGGTCCCTGAGCCAGTAATACTCGTCTGTGCGGGCATCCCCGTGTTTGACCAGGGTATGCGGGATGACAGGGGCAACAGGGGGCGTGATCTCGGGCATTTCGGGCTGTTGTTCTTTACAGGAAAGCGCTAAAATAGCACATAGGAGAGGAACAGCCAGTTTGGAATTGAAATTCATGGAATTGGTTTTAAATTTACCACCCGTAAAGGTAACCTTAAAGAACGTATTATGTTTGGAGATTTAATGGGAATGATGGGGAAACTCAGGGAGACCCGTGAGAAGGTGGCTCAGACAAAGAAAAGGTTGGAAACCGTTACCCTGCAGGAATCCAGCCCGGACAAATCCCTGGAGGTCGTGGTATCGGCGAGCCGGGAAATCCGGGAAATCCGTATCGGTGATGAATTGCTTTCAGACAAGGAACAGCTCGCGGATTACCTGATCGTCACCCTAAACCGCGCACTTAAGAAAGCCGGGGAGGTGCACGATGCCGAACTATCCGCTGTGGCCCGGGAAGGCATGCCGGATATCCCGGGGCTCGACGGGCTGCTTTAAGCTGTCCTATACGCCTGCAACCCGGGAGGGTTCAATCGCGCGGATCACACTGAGGACGTAGTCGTGCATTTCTTCCGTATAGTCCATGTGGGTAACCAGCCTGAGCTTGCCCTCCCCCATGCCGATCAGGCGGATGCCCTTCTCATTCAGGGCACGGACCATATCGGTATCCGTCGCCATCTCCGTGTGAAGTTCAAAGATGACGATATTGGTCTCCACCGGGGCCACGTGTTTTACAAACTCCCGGCCCTGCAGGGCCTCCCCGATTTCCCTGGCCCTCCTGTGGTCGTCCCGCAACCGCGTCCTGTTGTGTTCCAGGGCGTACAGGCCGGCTGCCGCAAGGTATCCCGCCTGCCGCATGCCCCCGCCGAGGACTTTCCGAATCCTCAGTGCTTTTTCCATGGTTGGTCCGGAACCGATCAGCAGGGAACCCACCGGGCAGCCTAACCCCTTGCTGAGACAGACGCTGATGGTGTCGAAAAGGTCCCCGTAGGCCTCCGGGGCCTGGTTTCTGGCTTCAAGGGCGTTCCAGATCCGTGCCCCGTCCAGGTGGTATTTGAGCCCATGCTGGTCACAAACGGCGCGAATCCGTTGCAGCTCCGCGAAATCCCAGCAGGCACCCCCTCCTTTGTTTGTGGTATTTTCAATGCACACCAGGGCGGTTTTGGGGCTGTGGTAAAAATCCGGAGGGTTGACCGCCCGCGCTACCTGGTCGGCAGTCATCATCCCACGGTCCCCATCGACAAGCCGGCAGGAGACCCCGCTGTTGAAGCTGACCCCCCCGCCCTCGTAATTGTAAACATGGGCGTATTTATCGCAAATCAGCTGATCCCCGGGTTCGGTATGCAGCTTGATGCCGGTCTGGTTCGCCATGGTGCCACTCGGAAAAAACAGGGCCGCCTCCTTGCCGAACAGCCGGGCTACCTCCGCTTCAAGCTCATTTACCGTCGGGTCTTCCTTGAATACGTCATCCCCCACCCGCGCCTGCATCATGGCTGTGAGCATCCCCCGGGACGGGCGCGTTACCGTATCGCTGATCAGGTTTACTTCCATAATTCGTGCTTTGTTATTGTGAACAGGCCATGCCGATAGGCGATCCGTCGGGGATCTTCGGCACCTCCCCCGGCGTGAATTTCTCCGGGTGTTCCTCGAACTCGGCAATGCGCCGGAGCATTTCCCGGGCCAGGGCCTCTCCCTCCCCTGCTTTCAACAGCGATTTCTTTTGTTTCTCAATCGCCTCAAGGGCCAGTGCATTTACCTGCGGGTGCACCCCGGTATGGCTGGCGAGCACCATCAGGTGCTGCAGTACCCTGAAATTGATCACCTGCTGCACTTCTGCCAGGTACGGGTCCTTTTTCGGGCTGCCCATGGTCTGTTTGACCAGGGAATTCAGCACATCTTCCAGGCCCATTTGACCCGGCTCCAGGGCTTTCTGGTTGACCAGGCGGGAAGCCCTTTCGGGGTGCAAAAGCAGGCCGAGGGTCATGTCCGAGGCGGTTTCTGCAGCGCCCAGGGCATCAAAACTTATCCCGGTCCGACCCCTGAAGGATTCCCGGGTTCCCGAATACCCGATCGCCCTGGGCGGAAACCAGTTCAGGATCCGGCGCGGAATGGCCAGCTGGGAAGCATCCAGGGTTTTCAGAACACTGCTGAGGGCCTGCTCCTGCTCCTTCCGGGGCACGAAGGTCCAGGGGGTTTCCTCCGTTCCCCTGATGGCGTAGCTGTAATCCACACCCCCTACCATTTTTACGGCCGCTTCGGTCTGGTACCTGTGGAAAAAATACAGGGGGACAAAAACATCCTCCAAAACGGAATACGGCTCCTCAGAGCGGATATTGGCAGGTGAAAACTGCTCCATGGCCTTCTGGCGCAGCTGCAGTACCCGGTCAAGTTCTACGGAGGCATTTTGCCCGTTATCCCAGAGATGCGCACGGGGGTGGGCTCCCCCCGGGGACCTCGCGTCCCTGTCGGAAATATAGATCAGTCCATCTTCCCTCGCCCCATCGAGCAAGTCCCACAATGCCTTTTTTGAATCGGTCCCCGGCGGAAAATCCGAATAGGAATAGGCCACGGTGACCTTATCCCATTGCCCGATCCCGGTTTCATAGGCCCGGCCAAAGTCGATTTTGCCCCCTGTAAGCTGGAATTCGGGATGGGGGTAATCCATCACGGAGGCTTTGCCGGTGGTGCTGGCTGCAAAATTATGGGCAAATCCCAGGGTGTGGCCTATTTCATGGGCGGAGAGCTGGCGGATGCGCGCCAGGGCCAGGTCGAGCAATTCCTGGTGGTTGCTGTCTGAAGACTCAAAAGGTCCGGCGGCCAGCGCCTGGGCGATCATAAAGTCCTGTCGGATCCTGAGGCTCCCCAGGCTCACATGGCCCTTGATGATTTCCCCTGTGCGCGGGTCGGTGATGCTGCTCCCGTAGCTCCATCCCCGGGTGGAACGATGCACCCACTGAATGACGTTATACCTCACATCCAGGGGATCCGCATCGTCGGGAAGCATCTTTAGCTGGAAGGCATCCCTGTACCCGATGGCCTCAAAAGCCTGGTTCCACCAGCGTCCCCCCTCCAGGAGGGCGGAGCGCACCGGTTCCGGGGTCCCGTTGTCCAGGTAATACACAATCGGCTCCACCGCCTCGCTGACCGGGGCGGAAGGGTCCTTTTTCTCAAGCCTGTGCCGGGTGATGTACCGCTTTTCGATCGGCGATTCAACAGGGGTGGCGTAATCGTAATACGAAAAGGGGTAACTGCCGCTTCCCGGGTGGAATTCCCTCATTTCAAAACCGTCGTCAGGCAGCTTGATAAAAGAATGATGCTGGTTCACGGTGATCAGGGAGGGGTCTGGCGTCACCGACCGCACCAGGCGTCCCTTGGGTTCCCCCTTAAAAGTGAGCAGCGCATCGAACTCCACATTCTCAGGAAAGGCCCTGGTGCGCTCCAGGTTGAGCGCGCTGCGCGAAGCATCCACGGCATAGCTGCCTTCGCCCGCACTTTTCAGGCGTTCCGACACCCCGTGCGCATCCCGCATTAGGAATCCGGTAATATCGATAATATGCGTTGTCCCGACGGTTTCCTCAATTGGGAACCCATAGATCACAGAGCGGGCAAAGGCCTGTTCCACTGCCTTTGCTTCCAGGGGATTCTCAGTAAGGGCCCGGTATTCCAGGTTGGGCTGGACGAGCAGAAGTTTGTTCCCGGCCTTTTTGAAAAAAACCACCTGTTCATTGCCCAGCTGGCCGCGGTCGAGGCCCAGGTCATTGCTCCCCATCCCGCTGCTGAGGGAATAGACATACAAAAACTCCTTCTCAAGGTCGCTGACCTCCAGGTAGATCTTATCCGTCTGCGGGTCGTATTTATAGTTGAAGTACCCTTCGTAGGTATCGAAGTTCTTGCTTTTCTCGGTAAACTGAGCAGCAGAGAGGAAAGGCAAAAGAGAAAAGAGGAGTACGAATCTGTAACAGGCCATAAGCGGTTGGATCAAATAATATGAATGAAAATGAATCCCCTAAAATAAGGGTAAGGCATTTATCCCACAAGGTCCCCTGACAAAAAGTGGAGCCCTGCCTGTTGTCCGGGGCAT
>CAZUZE010000009.1:0-21214 GCA_964624565.1 uncultured Robiginitalea sp. | reverse complement strand
GGGGTATTTCATCTTTTTATCCGGTGCTTCGAAAAGCCGGTTTACTGTTAAAAAATGTTGGATATACCCGGGGATTGTTGTATTTTTGCACACCTTTTTTGCAGGTGGTCAGGAGGAAAAGGGGTTTGAAAACTGATGTAAAATAGCTTCCGGGGAACTGCTTGGCTCCTGAGAGACTCCGGAATACAAACAATACTCAGCACATGGCTGAAACTCAAAACACAGGCGAGGCGGTAGAAACCACCGAGCCCACACAGCAGGCGGCAGCGCCTGTAAAACAACAGGATCCGCAGGAATTCCTCGAAAATTTCGATTGGGAAAAATACGAGGAAGGCATTGAGCGGGTGGAAGATGGAAAACTCAAGGAATTCGAGGAACTGGTGGCCAGCAATTTTGTGGACACCGCCGATTCCGAGGTCGTGGAAGGTACGGTAACCCACCTGACGGACCGGGAGGCCATCATCGACATCAACGCAAAATCGGAAGGGGTCATATCCCTCAATGAATTTCGGTACAACCCGGACCTGAAGATCGGGGACAAGGTTGAGGTCCTTATCGACATCCGGGAGGACCGCAGCGGGCAGCTCGTCCTTTCCCACCGGAAAGCGCGGACCATCAAGGCATGGGAGCGCATCAACTCCGCCTACGAGAAGGAAGAGGTTGTCACCGGGTATATCAAATGCCGCACGAAGGGCGGGATGATCGTCGATGTCTTCGGAATTGAGGCGTTTCTGCCCGGTTCCCAGATCGATGTCAAACCCATCCGGGATTACGACCAGTACGTCGGGAAGAACATGGAATTCAAGGTGGTTAAGATCAACCAGGAATTCAAGAACGTCGTGGTTTCCCACAAGGCGCTGATCGAAGCGGACATCGAAGAGCAGAAAAAGGAAATCATCAGCCAGCTGGAGAAAGGCCAGGTACTGGAAGGGGTTGTCAAGAACATCACTTCCTACGGGGTCTTTATCGACCTTGGGGGCGTGGATGGCCTTGTGCATATCACGGATCTCTCCTGGAGCCGCATCAACCACCCGAGCGAAGTGGTGGACCTCGACCAGAAACTCAATGTGGTGATCCTGGATTTCGACGACAACAAGTCGCGTATCCAACTGGGTCTGAAGCAACTTGAAAAGCATCCGTGGGATGCCCTTGGAGACGAAATCAAAGTAGGCGACAAGGTCAAAGGCAAGGTAGTGGTTATCGCGGATTACGGGGCGTTCCTCGAAGTAGCTGAGGGCGTTGAAGGACTGATCCACGTCTCCGAGATGTCGTGGTCAACACACCTGCGCTCCGCCCAGGATTTTGTGAAGGTAGGGGACGAGCTGGAAGCCGTTGTCCTGACCCTCGACCGGGAAGACCGCAAGATGTCCCTCGGGCTCAAGCAGCTCACCCCGGATCCATGGACGGATATCACGACCAAATACCCCGTCGGTTCCCGTCACAAGGGGATCGTCCGTAACTTTACCAATTTCGGGGTCTTTGTGGAACTCGAAGAGGGCATTGACGGCCTGATCTATATCTCAGACCTTTCCTGGACCAAGAAGATCAAACATCCTTCGGAATTCGTAACCGTGGGTGATGAACTTGAGGTTGAGGTACTGGAGCTGGATGTCGACGGGCGCAAGCTCAGCCTGGGCCACAAACAGACCACGGAAAATCCATGGGACAAGTACGAGGATGAATTCGGAGAAGGTACCGTGCACAAGGTGGTCCTCAAGGACCTCGTTGACAAGGGAGCCATTATCGAACTCAACGATGACATCACCGCATTCGTTCCCCAGCGCCATCTTGTAAAGGAGGACGGTAAAAAGCTCTCCAAAGGGGATGAGGCGGAGTTCAAGATCATCGAATTCAACAAGGACCTGAAAAGGGTGGTGGCCAGCCACACAGCGATCTTCAAGGAAGAAGAGGAGCGCAACGTGAAGGCCGCCCGCAAGAAAGCATCTGCATCCGACGAGGCAAAACCCACGCTTGGGGATGCCAATGAGCAGCTGCAGGCCCTTAAGGATAAAATGGAAGCGAGCAGCAAGGGCAAGAAATAGCCCGCCTTCCATTGGATATCAGAACCCCGGACCCCTGGTCCGGGGTTTTTTTGTGGTCCGGATCCGCCTGGCTGTCACCCCCCGGTATTTCCGGGCCGGAATTGGTAGAATTTTGCCTATTTTTGCGTGGAGTAGCCTCAGGTTCCACCCCGTATGAGTCAAAAAGTCCTTCTTTCTTCCAAAGAAATAGACATCATCCTGCACCGGCTGGCCTGTCAATTATTAGAAAACCACCTCAATTTTTCGGATTCCGTCCTGATCGGCCTGCAGCCGAGGGGGACTTTCCTCGCACAGCGGCTGCTGCAGGTCCTACAGCAGGATTACAAGGTGAAGCACATCCCCTTTGGCCTCCTCGATATCACGTTTTACAGGGATGATTTCCGAAGGGGTGACAAGACCCTTGCGGCCAGCACGACGCGAATCGATTTCCTGGTGGAGGGCAAACGGGTGGTGCTGATAGACGACGTGCTGTACACCGGGAGGAGTATCCGGGCTGCCCTGACCGCCCTGCAGTCCTTCGGCAGGCCCGGGTCCATAGAGTTGCTGACCCTGATCGACCGCAGGTTCAGCAGGCATTTGCCCATACAGCCGGATTACAGGGGACGGCAGGTGGACGCGATCAATGAGGAACGGGTTAAGGTCTGCTGGAAGGAAAACGAAGGGGAAGACGCGGTATACCTGGTTAGCGATTAAGAGCATGAGTGAACTGAGCGTAAGACATCTACTGGGCATCAAATACCTTCAGAAATCGGACCTGCACCTGATTTTTGAAACGGCAGACCATTTTAAGGAGGTCCTCAGCCGGAGTATCAAAAAAGTCCCTTCCCTGCGGGACATCACCATAGCCAATATCTTTTTTGAGAACAGCACCCGTACCCGCCTCTCGTTCGAGCTCGCGGAGAAACGGCTCTCCGCCGACGTGATCAATTTTTCCGCCGCCCAGTCCTCGGTGCGGAAAGGGGAGACCCTCATCGATACGGTAAACAACATCCTCTCCATGAAAGTGGATATGGTCGTCATGCGGCACCCCAATGCCGGGGCGGGAATCTTCCTGTCCAACCATGTGTCCGCCTCCATTGTCAATGCCGGGGACGGGGCGCATGAGCACCCCACACAGGCCCTGCTCGATGCGTACTCCATACGGGAAAGGCTCGGGGGAGTCGGGGGCCGCAAGGTGGTGATCGTGGGGGATATCCTTCATTCGAGGGTCGCCCTTTCGAATATTTTTGCCCTGCAAATGCTTGGGGCAGAAGTTAAGGTGTGTGGCCCCAAGACCTTGATTCCCAAATACGTGGAATCGTTAGGGGTGAAGGTAGAGGAAGATTTGCGCACTGCCCTGGAATGGTGTGATGTGGCCAACATGCTCCGGATACAGAACGAGCGGATGGACATGAGCTATTTTCCGACCCTCCGGGAGTACACCAAACAGTACGGTATCGACAAGGCCCTTTTGGACAGCCTGGACCGGGAAATCGTGATCATGCACCCCGGGCCGATCAACAGGGGCGTGGAAATCACCAGCGATGTGGCGGATTCCGAGCAGTCCATCATCCTCAACCAGGTCGAAAACGGGGTGGCGATCCGCATGGCGGTCATCTACCTTTTGGCTTCCAGAATTAAATAGCACAGTATGATTTTTGACAAAGACGGGAATACCACCATCATATACCAGGAAAAGGCCTCCCTGGCCACCTTCCTGAAAAACCTGAAACAGGCCTATCCGAAACTCAAAAGTGACCACCTGATCCTCAACCTCTTTTCGTTCGGCCCGCTCGCGACATCGGACCTCCTGGAATTCCTGGAACTGTCCGACACCCACAGGTCCGGGGGGAGGTCCTTCGTGCTGGTGACCGATGCGGTAGCCCCGGATGATATCCCGGAGGAGATCAGCCTGGCCCCGACCCTGCAGGAAGCACGGGACATTATCGAAATGGAGGAAATAGAACGGGACCTCGACCTCTGACCTATGGGTACCGGTCCGGGGATGCGTTTACAGATACTGGGATGCTATGCAGCGACCCCCCGCTTCCTGGCCCCGCCGAGCGGACAGGTCCTGGAGGCCGGGAAGCACTTGTTGCTGATCGACTGCGGGGAAGGCACCCAAATGCAACTGCGGAGGTTTAAAATCCGCTTCAGCAGGATCCAGCACATCTTTATCTCCCACCTGCACGGGGACCATTTTTTCGGACTGCCCGGACTTATCTCGACCTTCCGCCTGCTGGGAAGGGAAAAGCCCCTTCATATTTATGGGCCCGCAGGCCTGCAGCAGGCCATCACCCTCCTTTTAAAGCTCGGGGATTCCTGGACGGACTTCCCCCTGCATTTCCACGAGCTTTCGGGGGAGGAGCCCCAGGTCATTTTTAAGGACAGTGCCCTTACAGTGCGCACCCTGCCCCTGGACCACAGGATCTATACCAACGGCTTCCTTTTTACCCTGGGGGTGGGGGAACGCAAGCTCAGGGCAGAGGCCGTCGCCCGCTACGGGATCGACAAGGCGTATTACCGGAAGATCAAACAGGGGGCCGACGCCCCGGATGCAAAAGGCGACCTCATCCCCAATGCGCTTCTGACGGACCCGCCTTCCCCGCCCAAGCAATACGCCTATTGCAGCGACACGGCCTACCGGCCCGCCCTGGCATCTGAAATTCAGGGGGTGGATGTCCTGTACCACGAATCCACCTTCCTCGAATCCGAGGCTTCCCTCGCCACCAGGACAAAGCATTCCACGGCCGCCCAGGCCGCCCGGATCGCCCGGGAGGCCGGGGCGGGCCAGCTGATCCTCGGGCACTATTCGACTCGCTACCCGGACCTCGAGGCCTTCCGGAAGGAGGCCCTGGCGTATTTTCCACATGTGCTCCTGGCCCGGGAGGAAGCCGTCTTCAGCTGGTAACCCCGCCAGGGGGAATCAATTGGGTCCTGCCTTGGCGGATCGGTGGCTTTTTGGCATTTTTGTTAGTACCTTTCGCCTACGGAACGAACCTATGCACGAAGACCTTGGAAATTACCGGAAAGTCTACCAGAAAGAAGAGCTCCTGGAGACCCGTGTGCCCGAAAACCCGATGGAGCTTTTCCGCGATTGGTTTTACGAGGTGGAGTCCAGTGGGAGCACGGACGAACCCAATGCCATGAATGTGGCCACCAAAGGGCTGGATGGGTTTCCAAAGAACCGGATGGTGCTGCTGAAACGCTTTACGGCCGAGGGGTTCATTTTCTATACGAACTACAACAGCGAGAAGGGCAAGGCCATTGCCGCAGACCCCCGGATCTGCCTTTCCTTTTACTGGGCGCACCTCGAGCGGCAGATCATTATCAAGGGAGTGGCGGAGAAACTTGCCGAAAATCTCTCGGACGGCTATTTTGAATCCCGCCCGGATGGAAGCAAGCTGGGGGCCATCGTTTCACCCCAGAGTGAAGTGGTCCCTTCAAGGGAAACCCTGGAAGCGGGCCTGAGGGCGCTTGAGGAACAGTACCGGGGGAAGGAGATCCCAAGGCCGCCCTATTGGGGCGGATTCCTGGTACGGCCCCGGTCCATCGAATTCTGGCAGGGAAGGCCCAACCGCCTGCACGACAGGATCCGCTATGAACTTCAGGAAAATCTGGACTGGAAAATGGAACGCCTCGCCCCCTGACGACTTTCCGGGAATACAACCAATGATGATCGACAACCAAAACCATTTAGATAAAGATGAAACAGTTACTCCTGGTGCGGCACGCCAAGTCTTCCTGGGAATATGATGCTGCCGACGCAGACCGGCCACTCAGTGAACGGGGGATCGCCGATGCCCACCTGGTCGCGGCAGCCATTCAGGCCGATGTGGAAGGCGTACAGGCCGTGTATTCGAGCCCTGCAAACCGGGCCCTGCACACCTGCATGATCCTGATGCGGGAATTGGGGCTTCCCCTTGAAATGGTCAGGGTCCTTCGGGACCTGTACGACTTTTCCGGGGAAGGCGTACAGGCACAGATCAGGAGCCTTGACGATTCCGTCGAAAAGGCCATGCTCTTTGGCCACAACAACGCCATGACGCATGTTGCCAACAAATGGGGGAGCAAATACGTGGACAATGTGCCCACCTGCGGGGTGGTCAGCCTCTCCTTCCCTGTCGGGTCATGGCGGGAAATCACCTATGGAACTACCCTGAAGATGGTATTTCCAAAACATTTGAGATAAAAAATGAACAGAAACCAGTACGTCAACCGGGAAATCAGCTGGCTCCGCTTCAACGAGCGAGTTTTGCAGGAGAGCATGGATACCGGGGTACCCCTTATCGAACGACTCAGGTTTCTCGGGATTTTTTCCAACAACCTGGACGAATTTTTCAAGGTGCGCTACGCCACTGTCAAGCGAATCGTGCAGGCCGGAAAGTCGGGGAAAAGCGTTTTGGGTGGGGAACGGGCCAAGGACCTGCTCGATGAGATTACCAGTATTGTCATCCGCCAGCAGAAGGACAGCCAGGTCATCCTCAAACAAATCGAGGATGAGCTTCAGAAGGAGAATATTTACCTGATCGATGAATCCGGCATCCAGCCCCACCAGGAGGAGTTCCTCAAGACGTATTTTATACAGAAGGTGGCGCCCTCCCTTATGACCATTATCCTGGACAGTGTCACCGATTTCCCCACCCTCAAGGATACGGCCGCCTACCTCGCGATTAAAATGGTGCTCAAGGACGCCGGGGACGGGGCGCCAGCGAACGGGAAGAAACAGTACGCCCTGATCGAGATCCCCAAGGAAATCGACCGCTTTATCGTGTTGCCGATGGAGGGGAACCGGAATTACATCATCCTGTTGGATGACCTGATCCGCTATTCCCTCAGTACCATCTTCAACATGTTCTCCTTTGCCTCCATTTCGGCCCATATGATCAAGATTACCCGGGATGCCGAACTGGATATCGACAACGACCTGAGCAAGAGCTTTATCGAAAAGATTTCCAGCAGTGTGGAAAACCGGAAAATCAGCGATCCGGTGCGTTTTGTCTACGACAGCTCCATCGAAGCCGATACACTTAGCTTCCTGAAGGAAAAAATGAATATTGAGGATACGGACAGTGTCATTCCGGGGGGCAGGTACCACAACCGGAGGGACTATATGGGGTTCCCGAGCCTCGGGCGCTCAGACCTTATGTACGAGCGGATAAAGCCGCTGCCGGTAAAGGGCCTTACCCTGGACGGCAGCCTCTTTGAGCGGATCGCTGAAAAGGACCACCTGCAATACGCCCCCTACCACACCTTTATGTACCTGATCAAGTTCCTCAGGGAGGCAGCCCTGGACCCCAAAGTACGGGCGATCAAGATCACGGTATACCGGCTCGCGAACAATTCCCAGGTGGCCGCTTCCCTGATCAACGCCGCCAAAAACGGCAAACAGGTTACCGTTCAGATCGAGCTGCAGGCACGGTTTGACGAGCGGGCCAATATCGAGTATGCCGAACAGCTGCAGCAGGAGGGGGTCCGCCTTATTTTCGGGATTCCCGGGCTCAAGGTGCACAGCAAGATCTGCGTCATCGAGCGGGAAGAGGCAGGGATCCTGAAGCGGTACGGGTTTATCAGCACGGGCAATTTCAACGAAAACACGGCCCGGATCTATACGGACTACACCTTGTTTACGGCCGATGAGGCGATCCTCAAGGAACTAAATAAAGTCTTTAATTTCTTTGAGACCTCCTACAAGATCTACAAGTACAAACACCTGATCGTCTCCCCCCATTATACCCGGGCGCGTTTCAAAAAGCTCATCGACGCGGAAATCCGGAACGCCCGGGCAGGCAAGCCGGCCTATATCAAGATAAAGATGAACAGCCTTACCTCCTACGATATGGTCGACCTGCTCTACGAGGCCAGCAATGCAGGGGTCAGGGTGCAGCTGATCATCCGGGGGATTTGCTGCCTGGTGCCGGGAATCCCGGGCATGAGCGAGAATATCGAGGCCATCAGTATCGTCGACAAGTTCCTGGAACACCCCAGGATTTTCATTTTCGGGAATGACCGGGACCCCAGGGTCTTCATTTCCTCTGCAGACTGGATGACCCGGAACCTGGACTACAGGGTGGAGGTCGGATGCCCCATTTACGATGAGGACATCAAAAAGGAGCTGATGGATACCTTTGAGATCTCCTGGAAGGACAATGTAAAGGCCCGTATTTTTGATGCGGACCAGACAAATACCTACCGGGAAAAGGCAGGCCCCGACTTCAGGTCCCAGTTCGAGATGTACGACTACTACAAACGCGCTTTAGAGAATACCGGTGAAGGTACGTAAGTATGCGGGGATCGATATCGGCTCCAACGCGATCCGGCTGTTGGTGTACAATATCGTGGAAACCCCCGGGCGCCCGGCACAATTTTATAAAAGCGCCCTGGTGCGGGTACCTGTGCGCCTTGGGGAGGACAGTTTTGGAACCGGGGCCATATCTGAGGTAAACATCGGGCGCATCATCAAGACCTTGAAGGCTTTTTTGTTGCTCATCGAAGTAGGGGGGGTCGAAAAGTACCGCGCCTGTGCCACCTCGGCCCTGAGGGAAGCCCGGAACGGCCCGGAGATCGCATCACGGATCCATAAGGAAACCGGGATGAATGTGGAACTGATCGACGGGCAGGAGGAGGCATCCATTATCGCAGGGACAGACCTCGCCGCACTCATCCAGAAGGACGCCAGCTACCTTTATGTGGACGTGGGCGGGGGGAGCACGGAATTCACCCTTTTCTCCGGGGGGAAGCCCGTCCTCTCAAAATCCTTTAAAATAGGGACCGTACGCCTGATCAAGGAACTGGTGGCCCCTTCGGAATGGGAGGAACTCCAGCGATGGATCACCGGGGCCGCGCAGGAGTATCCGGGCCTTTCGATCATCGGCTCGGGGGGGAACATCAACAAACTGCACAAAATGTCGGGCCGGAAGGTGGGGCAGCCCCTGTCCTATATCTGGCTCAATGCCCAGTACAACTTCCTGAAGGGCATGAGCTACGACGAGCGCGTTTCAGAACTGGGGTTAAACCCGGACCGCGCGGATGTCATCCTCCCGGCACTCCGTATATTTTTGCTGACGGCCAAATGGAGCGGGGCCAAAAGAATCCATGTCCCCAAGATCGGACTGGCTGACGGCATCATCAGGGACCTCTATTTCAGGGAAGAGGGGGCCTGAGCCCGGGCTCCCGCCCGGATCGGGGCGTGCCTTATCCATGGACGGTTTCCTTCCTGCCGAGGTCCTTCATGATCCCGGCTTCGTAATCCAGCAATTCCTGCCATTTTTTGTCAACTTCTTCCCGGTTCCCGTATTTGCGGGCAAAGGTCAGGAACATCGTATAGTGCCCGGCCTCGCTGATCATCAGTTTTCTGTAGAATTCTGCCAGCTCCCTGTCCTTTAGCTGTTCGGAGAGCAGGCGAAAGCGCTCGCAGCTGCGCGCCTCGATCAGGGCGGCATAGAGCAGGCGGTGTACCAGCTGTTCGATGCGGCTGCCGCCTTTGGGGAAAAACTTCATGAGCTCCAGCACGTACTCGTCCCTGCGATACCGCCCCAGGGTCCTGCCCCGGGCGAGGATCCGGTCGTGCACCATTTTGAAATGGCCCATTTCCTCACGGGAAAGGGCGATCATTTCCTGTACGAGGTCCGGGTATTCGGGGAACGTGACGATAAAGGAGATGGCCGTGCTGGCGGCCTTCTGCTCACAAAAGGCGTGGTCTGTAAGGATTTCATCTATGTTTTTTTCCACGATGTTTACCCATCGCGGATCCGTGGGAAGCTTTAAACCGAGCATGGCCTTGTTTTGGGGCAAAGGTAGGAAGAAATCCCGCGCTTGCCCAATTCCGGCGGGCCCGGTGCACAGGGGGGCATCTGTCCAAATGTTGTCGCGCAGGGGCAGGAAAACCCGTCACAAGCCGCCCGGCAAAGCGGCTGAACGAGGCTTACAGATCCAGGTCGAATTGCTTTCTGAGAAGGTCGATGGCCGGGTTCTTCTCCCTGAGTTTCTGGTATTTTTCCTCGGGGGTAAAGGCGAACTGCCGGGCGGCCTCCTCGTTGACCGATACCTGCAGCTGCAGGCTGTGGTTGTTCAGGGAGGTCCTCAGGAAGGTCATCAGCTCCAGCTGATCCCTTTCCACCTCTTTCTTCATCGTGCTGTTGGGCAATTCGATACAGATCAGACGGCCATCCTTCAATTTGGGGGTATCGGTGGCCAGGCTCGAGGCCAGGATCTTCTTGCCTCTGGCTTCGGTCTGCCTCGTAAAGTCGGTCCAGAGTCGCGCCAGCTCCTTTGGGTCCACGGGGTCTTCTGGCAACTCGGCGGGATCAGGTTGCTGGGCTTTTTTTTGAGCCTCGTATAGTTTCTTAGCCCGGATGGAGGAGATCGACAAGCCGGAAACCTTTGTCGCGGGTTTTTCTTTCAGGGTGATTTTGACCGGGGTTTCAGAAGCCGGCTCCCCGGATTCGGGTTCCGGAAGTTCTTCCCCGGGTTCGCGTTCCGAAGTCATCATTTCTTCCGCGGGTTCAGGGACGGCCCCGGCAGGCGCGGGGGCCGGACCCTTCAGGGCGTCAGCGGTGCTGGAAACCGGTTCCGGCAGGGGGGGAGGGGACGGGTTTTCCTGTTGGCGGTAGTATGAGGCAGGGATCAGTGGGGTGTCCTCACTGCGGTGCTTTTTTTTTTCCGCAGCCCCGATGGAGGCCAGTTGCATCAGGCACAATTCCACATGCAGGCGGTGGTTGCTGCTGGCTTTGTAGTTCAGTTCACAAGTATTGGCCAGGTCCAGTGCGGTCAGCAGGAATTCGGAATTCACTTTTTTCGCCTGCTGCAGGAACTGTTGCTTGACCGATTCACTGGCGTCGAGCAGGGCGATGGTCTGGGCGTCCCGGCAAACCATCAGGTCCCTGAAATGGGAGGCGAGCCCGTTTATGAAATGGTGTCCGTCAAACCCCGCGCTTAGGATCTGGTTAAAATACACCAGCAGGCCCGGGATGTCGTGGGCGAGGATCAGGTCGGTCGCCTGGAAATATACTTCGACATCCAGGACGTTGAGGTTTTCAGCCACCGCCTTCCGGGTGAGGGTATTGCCCGCAAAACTGACCACCCTGTCGAATATGGAGAGGGCATCGCGCATGGCTCCGTCCGCTTTTTGGGCGATGATGTGCAGGGCTTCTTCCTCTGCCGTGATCCCCTGTTCCAGGGCGATGTTCTTCAGGTATTCCACCGTATCGGCTGTGGTGATCCGCTTGAAATCAAAGATCTGGCAGCGGGAGAGGATGGTGGGAATGATCTTGTGCTTTTCGGTAGTGGCCAGGATAAATATCGCGTGGCTGGGAGGCTCCTCCAGGGTTTTCAGGAAGGCGTTGAACGCATTCTGGGAAAGCATGTGGACCTCGTCGATGATGTAGACCTTGTACTTCCCTGTCTGTGGCGGGATCCGCACCTGGTCCGTGAGGTTCCGGATATCGTCGACCGAGTTGTTCGAGGCGGCATCCAGCTCAAAGATGTTGAAGGCAAAATCTTCCCCTTCCCGCTCATTGCCGTCCTCGTTTATCTTTTTGGCGAGGATCCGTGCACAGGTGGTTTTCCCCACCCCCCTGGGGCCGCAAAAGAGCAGCGCCTGGGCCAGGTGGTTTTTTTCGATGGCATTCATCAGTGTTTCGGTAATGGTCTGCTGGCCGACCACCTCCTCAAATTGCTGGGGCCTGTATTTCCGGGCGGATACGATAAAAGGTTCCATTTTTTACAGCACTTGGGCGTAAGGGTTTTGCCCTTTGACAAATATACATATCACATCCGGAATCCGGGCCGGATATCGGGGGGGATTGCCGATTTTATGAACAATTGGAGTACCTTTGCAGCACAGCAGGTCAGCCTGTCGCTCCGGCCCTCGGGCCGGGGAGGAAAGTCCGGACACCAAAGTGCAGCATAGCGGGTAACGCCCGTCCACCGTGAGGTGAGGACCAGTGCAACAGAAAGCAAGTACAGTTCGGCTGTAGTGAAATCGGCAAACTCTATGCGGTGCAACGCCATGTAGGCCGGCGTTTGAAGGCGGCACGCCTGAGCCGGCGGGTAGGCGGATTGAACCCCGGGGTAACCCGCGGTCCAGATAAATGACAGGAACCCAGGCCCCAGGGCCCGGGAGACAGAATCCGGCTTACGACCTGCTGTTTTTTTTTAAGATTCTCTACCGAAGAAGCTGAAAACCGTCCCCCCGTATCTGCGCGCCTGCTCAAACCCGGGAAGGTTGCTCAGGTCCCGGTCCGCGCTGTGTTCCACAATCAGTTTCCCCTCCTCCGCCAGCAGCGTATTCGACTGGCACAGGGCGACGATCCCCGCGAGCTGTTCCTCCGAAAATTCATAAGGGGGATCCGCGAAAATCAGGTCAAAGGTACCCGCAGCTTGTTTCAGGAAGGCCATCACATCCCTTTTGTACACTGTTATGGGCAGGCCGAGCATTTCACTGGTCTGTTCGATAAACCTCACGCACCCCTTATGGGCATCCACGGCCACGATGGAAGGGCTGCCCCTGGAGCCGCATTCATAACTGAGGTTGCCCGTCCCGGCGAACAAATCCAAAACGGTGGTCTCCGGCCAGTAGGTCTCGTGCCCGAGGATGTTGAAAAGCGCTTCTTTGGTGCGGTCCGCCGTGGGCCGAACCGGAAGGTTGCCGGGTGCCTTTAACCTCCGGCCCTTGTGCGTACCAGAGATGATCCGTATCACAGGGCGCTGATCAGGGTGAAATCGATCCCGTCCCCTTCTTCTGTAAAGGCGAAGGGCGTATCCGGGGGGATAAAAAGGGAGACGTTCTCCAGGTATTCGGTGCAAAGCTCGTAGATCCGGTCCCCTTCCGTGACCTCCCCCAGGAGCCGGAGTTTGACTTGCTCCATATCCAGTTCCAGCTGTTCCAGGGAAAAGAGGAGGAAATACATGATGTCCTCCGCACTGGTGAAAACAAACGAGTTGTAAAACAGCAGCTTTTTATTGGAGAATACCGCCAGGTCCATCTGGGCCTCAGCCAGGTGCACGTACGCCAGGGTGCCCTGCCGGCTGCTGGGCAATTTCACCAGGGCTTCCAGGAGCACGGTCCCGATGTGTTTGAATTCAAATTCCCCGAACTGGTCGAAGAGGTAATTGTTCACATTGGTAAAGGGCACATAGACATTCGCGGTATCCAACCCCTGCACGGGGTCGTACTCCAGATGGTCCGAACCCAGGATTTTTGCATTGTATTTGAGGTAGTTCGCCAGGTGCTCCGGATCGAACAGGGGCATGGGGACCAGGGCGAAAAGGGGGTTGCGGTGGATGGCGATCACCTCGGAATAATCGTAGTCCAGTACCCCGCTCTCCGCAAAATCCCCGCGGATGATTTTGTGGAGCTCAAAAGGGCTCATTTCCTTTTCAAACTTCCGCGAGCGGGTAAGGACGAGGGAATTGGCAATGGTGTCGAGCACACAAAAAGAAAGTCCATTCAGGCTGACCTGAATGGACAATTTATGGTATCCGCTGAGCCTGTCTTCCAGACCGCTATTCTCCTCGTTTATCATAGATAGGGGGCCAGTTTCCACTGGTGCTCACCTCGGTAAGGGATCCTACCTTGATTTCGGAACCGTTCACCTCTTCCACACTCACCTGTGCGTTTTCCCTGGAGAGGAGGTCCTTGGGCTGGTCGTACAACACTACCGATTTCGCCACCTTTGCCTCATATACCGGGGCCCGGTACCCGCTCTTATCAATGACATCCGCCTTCATGGTGAATTTTTCATTGTTGGGGGCATAGGGGACGTTCATCATTGTCTTGTAGCGGTCGCTGTTCTTAAAGAGGGAATCCCTGACCGAAACAAAACCGAGGGTGTCGATGATCTTGACTTCCTTCAACATGTCAATCTGGTAGACCTTGTCGAACTCCATGTAGGAGGAATCCCTTTGCTGGGTGATGGTGTATTTTCCGGTATCGACAAAAGCAACGAGGCTCTCGAAGTTGTTCGCGTACCTCCCGTTGACGGTTTTATAGGCGTCCTGGGCATTGCGAATGTCCTTCAGGCGATCGATTACCTCTGCAAATCGTTCTTTCTTGACTTTATCAAATTCGATGGGTCCGGTCACTGACCTGTAGATCATATACCCTAGAAAAATGCATACGATCCAAAGAACAATCTGAAGAATGGATTTCATTTTAGAAAGTGTTAAGATGAATTTTGGTTAAACACAAATCTACAATTTTTTTTTAACCGTGAAAGGGTTTCCCCTAAAATCATCCCTATCTTTGAGCGCCTATGGATCCCCTATCTGCAGCGGCTTTTCATCGACTTTTAAAAGAAAAATTCCCGCACGAGCCTACTGAAAAACAGGAATTGGCCCTCAGGGAGCTTTCGGGGTTCCTGCTCGGGGGGGACTCCCGGCAGGTATTCCTGCTGAAGGGATATGCGGGGACCGGGAAAACCACCTTGCTCGGCACCCTGATCACCAACCTCTGGCATATCCGCAAGAAGGCCCTTCTGATGGCCCCCACGGGACGGGCCGCCAAAGTGATGTCCGCCTACACGGGGTCCAAGGCCTACACGATCCACAGGCAGATCTACTTTCCCAAAAAGGAACGGGGTGGCGGGGTGCGGTTCACCCTGGCCCCCAACCGGCACCGCAATACGGTATTCCTGGTCGACGAGGCCTCGATGATCCCCGATACCCCGGTGGATACGGCAAAGGGAAGCACTACCTCCCTGCTCGACGACCTGATGTCCTTTGTGTCCTCGGGCCACAAATGCCAGTTGATCCTTATCGGGGACACGGCCCAGCTGCCCCCGGTAAAGTGCTCCCTGAGCCCTGCCCTGGATGCGGGCCGGATCGGGCTGCAGTATGGAAAGGAGGTCAGGGAAATCGAGCTGGATGAGGTGATGCGGCAAGCCGAGGGCTCGGGGATCCTGATGAATGCCACCCGGCTCCGCGTAACCCTCAATGAAGAGTTCCCGGGCCCCTTCCGGTTCTCCCTGGCGGGATTTGACGACATCGTCCGCCTTACGGACGGGTACGAGATCCAGGATGCGATCAATGAGGCCTTTACAACCAACGGCAAGGAGGAAACCGCGATCATCGTCCGGTCCAATAAGCGGGCCAACCTCTACAACCAGAACATACGCAGCCGGCTGCTGTTCCTGGAAAATGAACTGGCCACCGGCGATTACATGATGGTGGTCAAAAACAATTACTTCTGGCTCAAGAGCACTTCCGATGCCGGGTTTATCGCCAACGGCGATATCCTCGAAGTCCTTGAGATCTTTGCCTTCAAGGACCTGTACGGGTTTCGCTTTGCGGAGGTGCGGGTGCGCATGGTGGACTATCCCGGCATGGAGCCGTTTGAAACCGTCCTGCTCCTGGACACCATCACCACGGACGGGCCCTCCCTTTCCTATGAGGACGGGAACCGCCTGTACCAGGAGGTCATGAAGGACTACCAGGACGAGAAATCCGGGTACAAGAAGTTCCTGGCGATCAAGAACAACCCCTATTTCAATGCCCTGCAGGTAAAGTTTTCCTACGCCATCACCTGCCACAAGGCCCAGGGCGGGCAATGGGAAACCGTGTTCGCCGAACAGCCCTACCTTCCCGGGGAGCCGGACCGGGAATACTTCCGATGGCTCTACACCGCGGTGACCCGGGCGCGCAAACGCCTGTACCTGATCGGATTCCAGTCCGATTTTTTTCTCACTGACGAATAACCTATTTTAGTGCAAAAGCCTTTTGGATGACCGGGGAAACCATGATCAGTGTTTTTTTGGGGATCGGCCTGGCCGCCTCGGCGGGGTTCCGCGTCTTCGTCCCCCTTTTTGCCCTGTCACTGGCCTCCTACGCGGGCCTCTGGGAACTCAATGAGAACTGGGAGTGGATGGGCAGCCTTACGGCTGTCATCATTACGGGGGTTGCCACCCTGTCCGAGATCTTCGGGTATTTTATCCCCTGGGTGGACAACCTTCTGGATTCCATGGCCATCCCCCTGGCCGCCCTGGCCGGTACGGCGGTGATGGTCTCTACCCTCGCCGGGATGGACCCGGTGATCACCTGGACCCTTGCGATCATTGCCGGGGGCGGTACGGCCACCGCCATCAAGGGGGCTGCAGCCGGCACCCGCCTGACGTCTTCGGTAAGCACGGGTGGCCTGGCCAACCCGGCAGTCTCGGCAGTGGAGACCGCGGCGGCTTCGGCCATCAGCCTGGCCTCCATCCTGGCCCCCGTACTCGCGGCAGTGCTGGTGATTATCGTCCTGGCCTTCGTCTTCCGGATTTACCGAAAATTAAGGCCCGGGCGACGCGGCGCACAATAAGAAGATAAACGTACCTTTGTCGAACCGATCCCATTAAAAATCATACGTTGAAAACCATCGCCATGATCCCGGCCCGGTACGCGGCCTCCCGGTTCCCCGGAAAACTTATGAAGGACCTCGCGGGAAAGCCCGTCATCGTCCGCACCTATGAAGCGGCCAGGGACACGGGCCTTTTTGACGATGTCATCGTGGTGAGCGACAGTGAGGTCATCGCCGATGCCGTACGGGCGGCAGGGGGGAAGGTCGTCATGAGCCGGGCAGAGCACGAGACGGGCAGTGACCGCCTGGCGGAGGCTGTGGAAGGCATGGAGGTGGATGTGGTGGTCAACGTACAGGGCGATGAGCCCTTTACCGAGCGGGAAAGCCTGGAAAAACTGGTCCGGGTATTCCGGGAAGATCCCGAAAAGCGGGTCGACCTGGCCTCCCTGATGACCGAAATCAGTGACCCGGAGGACATCGCAAATCCCAATACGGTGAAGGTGATTACCGACAGGGACGGGTTTGCGCTTTATTTTTCGAGGGCGCCCATACCCTACCAGCGGGCAGAGGAGCCCCGGGCCGTGTACTTCAAGCACAAGGGGGTGTATGCCTTTCGCAAGAGGGCGCTGCTCGATTTCCGGCGGCTGCCCATGCAGCCCCTGGAGGCGGTTGAAAAAATCGAGGCCATCCGCTTTCTGGAATACGGCAAGAAAATTAAAATGGTACAAACCCGGGTTTCGGGCATTGAAATCGACACCCCTGAAGACCTGGAACGGGCAAAAGCAGCATGGACCTGAATTTTAAGGACATAACGACCATCGGGTTCGATGCCGATGACACGCTTTGGGTCAATGAGACCTATTTCCGCAATGCGGAGGCCGCCTTCGCGGCCCTGCTGGAGCCCTACGAGACCAAAAACACCATCGACCAGGAACTGTTTAAAATGGAGATGCGGAACCTGGAACTATACGGGTATGGCATCAAGGGGTTTGTGCTCTCGATGATCGAATCGGCCCTGGAGCTCTCCAACGGGCGGGTCCCACAGGAGACCATCGGCCGGATCCTGGACCTGGGCAAGGAGATGATCGCCCACGAGCTGGAATTGCTGGACGGGGTGGAGGAAGTGCTCGAATCACTCTCCGCCCGCTACCGGCTGCTCGTGCTGACCAAGGGGGATTTGCTGGACCAGGAGCGCAAACTCGAAAAATCGGGCCTGATCGACTACTTCCACCACGTGGAGGTGCTCAGCGACAAAAAGCCCGACAACTACAGCCGGCTGCTGGAACACCTCGAGATCGGGATCGGTGAATTCCTGATGGTCGGGAATTCGCTCAGGTCGGACGTGTTGCCCATCCTGGAACTCGGGGGACGGGCTGTCCACGTGCCCTTCCATACCACCTGGGCACACGAGGAGGTGCCGCCGGACCGCCATACGAACAACCACCTGACCCTCCCGAGCCTGAGGGAGCTGTTGAACTATTTGAATTAGAGGATTCCATTGAAAGACGCACTCAACATAAAAGCCGCCCTGCAGGGCACAAAGCCCAGGAATTTCCCCATGGTCTCCCGGGTGGTCTTTGGCCATGGGAGTTTTGACCAGCTGGGGGAGCTCCTGGAGCCCCTGAGATCGGATACCACGGCCCCCGTTGTTTTCCTGATGGACGATGTCTTTGAGGACGGCCCGCTGCATGCCCGGGTGCCGGCCAAGGGGCAGGACCTGCTGATCCTGATCTCTGCAAAGGAAGAACCCAAGACGACCCAGGTAGATGCCCTGGTGGCCCATATCGAAGCGGAATCCACGGGAAAGCCGGCTGCCATCGTGGGGATTGGCGGCGGGACGTTGCTGGACCTGGCAAAGGCCGTGGCAATCATGATGAACAACCGTGGGAGTGCCTCGGCATACCAGGGATGGGATCTGGTGGAACGGCCTGCGGTGTACCACATCGGGGTGCCCACCCTCAGCGGGACGGGGGCGGAAGTATCCCGGACCACGGTCCTTATGGGCCCGGATCGCAAGCTCGGGATCAATTCGGACTACACCCCTTTTGACCAGGTGGTCCTGGACCCCGACCTCACCATCGGCGTCCCGAAGGACCAGTGGTTTTTCACGGGGATGGATTGCTACATCCACTGCGTGGAATCCCTGAACGGGTGCTACAACAATGCCTTCAGTCGCAGCTACGGGGAAATGGCCCTCGCCCTCTGCAAGGAAGTCTTCCTCGGGGACCTGGCGCCCGACGCGGCCCGGGAAAAACTGATGATGGCCTCCTGGCACGGGGGCATGAGCATCGCCTATAGCCAGGTAGGGGTCGCCCACGCCCTGAGCTACGGGCTATCTTACGTCATGGGGACCCCGCACGGCCTTGGCAATTGCCTGGTGTTCCGGCACCTGGGCGAGTTTTACCCGGAAGGGGTTAGGATTTTTGAACAAATGGTTGAGAAACAGGGGATCGACCTTCCAAGGCACATTACGGGTTCCTGTTCCCGGTCGGCCTACGACACCATGACCCAGGTGGCCTATTCCATGGAACCCCTTTGGGAAAACGCCCTGGGCCCGCAGTGGAAGTCCAGGATCAGCCCGGATCAGATCCGGCACATCTTTGAAAAAGTCTGATCCGCCTGCCGATGAAAGCACTCTCCTCTTTTTTGTACCACAACCTGATGGGCTGGAAATTCGAAGGCCCCTTTCCCAGGATGAAAAAATGCGTGCTGGCGGTCGTGCCCCATACGCACTGGATGGACTTCCTGGTCGGCCTGCTGGTGCGCGAGCAGATTGGGGTTTCCATTAATTATATCGGGAAGAAAAGCCTGTTTGAAGGGCCTTTCGGGTGGTTCTTTAAAAAGGCCGGGGGCGCCCCGGTGGACCGTTCCAAACGCAGCGATACGGTAGAGGCCGTGGCCGATTTGTTCCGGGAACGGGAGGAGTTCCGCCTGGCCCTGGCCCCTGAAGGGACGCGAAAAAAAGTCGATACCTGGAAAACAGGGTTCTATTATATCGCGGTGGCAGCAAAAGTCCCTATCGTGCTGGTCGCCTTTGACTACGGCGCCAAAACCGTGCGTTTCTCAGAGCCGATGTACCCCAGCGGCGACTACGAAAAAGACTACCCCGCCTACCGTGAATTTTTCAGGGGCGTGGTGGGCAAGGTACCCGAGTACACCTAGGGGAAGGGCCCCGGGCCCAACCTCTGCAGGGTGAAGCACTTCAGTCCCGCACAAAGATGAAATGCGCGGTACAGGATTCCATGTCCCCGTCGTTGTCGAAGTCGTATTCCCCGGTGTCCGCGCCCCCGTTGAGGGAAAGCGTGGTCCCGTTGTAGGTGTGGCCGTAGGTGTCCCAATCCCCGGGGTCATCCTCCCAGACAATGGCAAAGTAGTAGGTGCCTTCCCATTCTTCCCAGAACATCTCGCCCCGAACGGTGTAGGCAGGGCGGTCCACCGGATCCAGGGTAAGGGCAAAGTCGCCGCTGTTCTGGACGGTCATCCGGGCGGTGCCCCCGCCTTCCACCACGTCGACGGAAGTGGAGCTTACACTGAACTGGGCCTTGGTGGCCTCCCAGGTACCGGCTAATTCACTGATCGGGAAGGAGCCGTCTTTGGTCAGCACGTCTTCATCGTCATCACTGCTGCAGGAGAACGCGAAGGCGAGAAACAAACTGAGGAAAATGGGAACAAAAGGTTTCATGGCAGTCGCTTTTGGAAGAAAGGGACGGGTCCCTTTCGCGTTACTCCCATAAAATTAGACTATGGCACCGGGGATGGCAATGACGCCGGTCAGGGGGGAGCTACTCCTCCATGCTGTGGAACACATTCTGCACATCGTCGTCCTCCTCGATTTTTTCAAGGAGCTTTTCGACTTCCTCCACCTGCTCCGGGGTGAGCTGCTTGGTCACCTGCGGGATGCGCTCAAAGCCCGAGGAGCGGATTTCGATGTCTCGGGATTCGAGTTCTTTCTGGATGGCGCCGAAGGATTCAAAAGGGGCGTAGATGTGCAGGCCGTCCTCGTCTTCGAAGACCTCCTCGGCCCCGAAATCGATCAGTTCCAGTTCGAGTTCCTCCGGGTCCAGCCCCTCGGGGTCCACGCAGAAATTACAGGTGTGGTCGAACATGAATTCGACGGAGCCCGAGGTGCCCAGGCTGCCGTTGCACTTGTTGAAATAGCTCCGGATGTTGGCCACGGTCCGGGTGTTGTTGTCCGTGGCGGTCTCAATCAGGATGGCGATCCCGTGCGGGCCGTAACCTTCAAAGAGCACCTCCTTGAAATCCCCCTGGGACTTGTCCGTGGCCCGTTTGATGGCCCGCTCGATGTTGTCCTTGGGCATGTTGACCGCCTTGGCATTCTGGATTACCGCCCGGAGCCTGGAATTGCTCGCCGGATCAGGCCCTCCTTCCTTGACGGCCATCACGATATCCTTCCCGATGCGGGTAAAGGCCTTGGACATGGCCGCCCACCGCTTTAGTTTTCGCCCTTTCCGGAATTCAAATGCTCTTCCCATCCAATGGTGTTTACATTTAGCAGGTCAAAAATAAAAAATGCCGGCAGGGTTGCCAACATCTTTTGCATGCTGTATGTTTTTTATTCTGGGCCGGTGGAAACCAGGGCCTCGATGGTCCGGGCCAGTTTAAAATCCTTTTCGGTAACGCCCCCGGCATCATGGGTATTGAGCCGGATGTGCAGACGGTTGTAGACGTTGCTCCAGTCCGGGTGGTGGTCCTGGGCCTCGCACTCAAAGGCGATCCGGGTCATCAGGGTAAAGGCCTCTTTGAAATTCTGGAACTCAAAGGTGGTCTCAAGGGCATTTTCATTGAGCTCCCATCCCTCCAGAGCGGCCAGTTTTTCGGTGATTTCTGCTTCTGTCAGTTTTTTCATGGCAATGTGGTTTCGGTTTGTGTAAAGGTACGAAGCCTAATGCTTAATCAG
>CAZUZE010000008.1:5610-21817 GCA_964624565.1 uncultured Robiginitalea sp. | reverse complement strand
TTTTTCTCAGTGGCCCTGGGCTTTTCCCTGCACAATACGGTAGCCGTCCTCGAAGGACATATGGGCAAGCGCTCCGAATTCGTGCGCACCCCTAAGTTCAACATCAACAGCCTGAAGGACAGCTGGAAGGGGAATAAGTACCTGGTCAAAAAAATCTCGCCGAATACCATCCTGGAATTCGGCCTGATGCTCTACTTCCTCTTCGGGATGTACAGTGCCATTCCCCTGAATGATTTCGGGCTTTTCCCGTTCCACTTCATGCTTTTCCTGGGCTTCGGGTTTGTCTTTCTGAAGTCCGTGACGGCGAAGGCCTAATCCTTCTTTGCCTTGGGATCCGGTGGGCCCACGAGCTCGATAAACAACCCGTCCGGGTCGCGTATGAAGATCAGCTGGTAGCTGTTCCTTCGCACGGTACCCAGGATCGGGATCCCTGCTTTTTTTACCCTTTCCACGACCGGTGTCAGATCGGGATAGGTCAGGGTCAGGTAATTTACCCCAGCCGGGCTGTCCAGTCCATTCTGAGGGGGCCTGGCATGTGAATCTCCAAAATAGGCCAGCTTCAGGACGGTAGCCCCTGGCCCGTCCCCAAGCCTGAACTGCCGCACCGAAAAAGGCCTTCCGCTGGCAGCACCTGCTTCCCGACTCCACGTTGAATCCAGTGAGAAACCCCCGGCGGGCAACATCCCCAGCACTTCGGTGTAAAAGGACTGTGAACGATCGATATCCGTAACGACATAACCGATTGCCCCGATTTGGGGCTGCTGGGCCGCAACCGTGGAAACTACCCCACAGAGTAGCAACAGAAAGATTATTCTCATAGGGCTGTTCTTCTTGTGCGATACAATACTGCGGATAGAAGATACGCATTAAATTCTGGGGTAGGCCATGCCAGGGAAAAAGACCCCTTATTGGAAGTTTTCAAAAACATAAATTTTCCCTTAATTGCATGAGCTAAACCAAGCCCATGATCCGCGCCCTGCGTACCTTCTGGAACCTGCACCGCATTCCCATATTGCTGGTGGTCCTCGGCATGGTTTTTTACTGGTCCATTGGGTATGACCTGCGCCGGGAAGACCCCGTTAAACTCATCACCCTTTTTGCGGCCCTGTTTTTCCTCACCTATAAGCTAATCCAGTTTGAGAAATGGAACCTGAGGTTTATCGTGGTGAGCGGACTGCTTTTTCGCCTGGTTTTGCTCCTTGCCATTCCCGGGCTCTCCCAGGATTTTAACCGGTTTATCTGGGACGGCAACCTCCTGCTCGAAGGACTGAACCCGTTTTTGCGGACCCCGGATGAATGGATGGCCCTGGGAGGGCCGCCCTTTGAGACAGCCGGGCAACTCCATAGGGGGATGGGCGACCTCAGCGGGGCGAACTACAGCAACTACCCCCCTGCAAACCAGTACTTTTTTGCGCTCTGCTCCTACCTGGGGGGGCGGACCATCCTGGGGTCGGTCGTCAGCATGCGGGTCCTGATCATACTGGCCGACCTCGGCGTGCTGTATTTCGGCAGGCGGATCCTGAAAAAAATCAACCGGGCACCCAATACGATTTTCTGGTATTTCCTCAATCCCCTTGTTATCGTGGAACTCACCGGGAACCTCCACTTTGAAGGGGTCATGCTGTTTTTCTTCGTCCTGTCCCTGTTCCTGGTCCTTACGGGGAAGTGGTTTCTCGCCCCCCTGCCCTATGCCATATCGATTGGCGTCAAACTGATCCCGCTGCTGTTCCTACCCCTGCTCCTGCCCCTCCTCGGGTGGAAAAAGGCATCCGGGTTCTATATCGCGACGGCCCTTGTACTGGCTGCGATCATCTACCCCGTGTACTTTCCCGATTTGGGGGAACACTACGGCCAGACGCTCCGGCTATGGTTTTCCAATTTTGAGTTCAACGCCAGCCTCTACAACATCGCGGAATGGGTGGCTGTCTCCCGGGGGGCCAAACCCTGGGTGTTTGTCGAGCAATACGGGGCCCTCGTGCCGGGCCTGACTGCCCTGATAACACTCGTGGTCTGCGCCCACCCCATCATGAAACTCCCGAAATACTGGTTCGGGGGCGCCCTGCTGGTCCTCTGTTCCTATTACTTTCTCTCCGCAACGGTGCATCCCTGGTACATCGTCTTCCCCCTTTTGCTCAGCACCCTTACCAATTTCAGGTTTGTATACGTATGGTCCGCCACCATTGTCCTGAGCTATGTGGCTTATGCCACCCCCGGGGTAATCGAACGCCCCTGGGTCCTCTTTCTGGAGTACGCCCCCGTCTTCGGTTTTCTGATCTACGAAATCATAAGGAACAAAAGAAATCTGTCCGAAATTGCCAAAAAGCAGGTCACTGCCCGCCCCGATTAAATAATATTTGTACATTTGGGATGAGATGAAGACAGAACTACTTCTTTTCTTCCCCATAAACCGGGATTTCCCGGCGATCCTCCGGCGGTTCCGCCTCCGCCCGTAAGGGTGTGTCTCTTTTTTGGAATTAGGTGAGTCCAGTTCCGCATCGCTTTTAAAAATCTTTTCCACTTTTTTACGTACACGCAGGCAATGAAAATAACAGTTGCTGATGCATCACATATAAAATACGCCGGGGTCATTTCCGACACCATTGCGGAATCGGCCAAAATCCGCGGGACGGGGATCGCGAAAAGGACGCCCGAATACATCATCCAGCGGTTGAAAAACGGCAATGCCGTGATCGCCCTGGACGGGGACAAGTTTGCGGGTTTCTGCTATATCGAAGTCTGGGGCCACCAGAAATACGTGGCGAATTCAGGCCTCATCGTCCATCCCGACTACCGCAACCGGGGGCTGGCCAAACAAATCAAAAAAGCTGTGTTTGAGCTCTCCCGGAAAAAATTCCCAGAGGCGAAGATCTTTGGGATTACCACCGGCCTGGCCGTGATGAAGATCAACTCAGAACTGGGTTACCGACCCGTTACCTATTCCGAACTCACAGACGACCCGCAGTTCTGGAAAGGCTGCCAGACCTGCAAGAATTTTGACATCCTCACCCGCACCGAGCGCAAAATGTGCCTCTGCACGGGGATGCTTTTCGACCCACAGAAACCCGGGGGCGCTCCTGCCCCGGGACCGGACAAAAAATCCTTTGAGCGCCTGAAAAAAATCAGGGAATCCCTTTTGTTAAAAAAGAAAAAACCATGAAAAAACTCGTACTGGCATACAGTGGGGGCCTGGACACCTCTTATTGCGCCCATTACCTCAGCCATGAAGCAGGTTTTGAAGTCCATGCCGTCACCGTGAACACAGGTGGCTTTGACCAGGAAGACCTCTCGGAAATTGAATCGAAGGCACGGGAACTGGGAGTCTCCAGCTACTGCACCATCGATGCCGTGCAGTCCTTCTACGACCGGGTGGTGAAATACCTCATCTTTGGCAATATCCTCAGGAACAATACCTACCCACTGTCGGTGAGCGCCGAGCGCATCGTACAGGCCATGGAAATTGCGCGCTATGCCCGTTCTGTGGGTGCCACCCATATCGCACACGGGAGCACGGGTGCCGGGAACGACCAGGTCCGTTTTGACCTGATCTTCCAGATACTGGCACCGGAGATCGAAATCATTACCCCAATACGGGATGGCACCCTCTCCCGGGAGGCGGAAATCGCCTACCTGAGGGAGGCGGGGATCCCCTACACCTGGGAAAAGGCAAAGTACTCGATCAACAAGGGGCTGTGGGGCACTTCCGTGGGCGGGGACGAAACCCTGGGATCCCGGAAGCCCCTCCCGGACCACGCATACCCGAGTCCCCTGAAAAGGGAAGGTTCTGAAACCGTGGAACTGGAATTTACACGGGGGGAACTCACCGGGATAAACGGCCAGAAAAACACCCCTGTGCAAAACATCCTGAAACTGGAGGGGATTGCCTCTGCCTATGCCATTGGTAGGGACATCCATGTGGGGGACACCATTATCGGTATCAAAGGCCGGGTCGGGTTTGAGGCCGCTGCCCCCCTGATTATCCTAAAGGCCCACCACCTGCTGGAAAAACATACCCTGAGCAAATGGCAGCAGTTTCAAAAGGAGCAATTGGGGAGTTTCTACGGCATGCTCCTGCACGAAGGGCAGTACCTGGACGAGGTGATGCGCAACATTGAGCGGTTCCTGGAAGACGCCCAAAGGCATGTGAGCGGCCGGGTATTTGTAAAACTTCACCCCTTTCGGTTTGAGCTGGAGGGGATTGAATCGCAAAACGACCTGATGAATGCTTCCTTCGGGAGCTATGGGGAGGTCAACCGGGGATGGTCCGCCGCCGACGCCAAAGGCTTTATCAAAATCCTGTCCAATCCGGGGAAAATTGCCTCCCAAATACAGTCAAAAGAATGATACGGGCTGGGGTCATAGGAGGTTCGGGGTACACGGGGGCGGAGCTTATCCGCCTGTTGCTGAACCACCCGGAGGTCCGCCTGGACTTCGTTTTCAGCCGGACACGGGGAGGGGAACCCCTCAGCAGCCTCTTTCCGGACCTCTCGGGCCAAACGGACCTGGCCTTTACCAACCGGCCTGAAAGGGATGCGGATGTGGTCTTTCTCTGCCTGGGCCACGGGAATTCCGGTCGCTTCCTGAAGGAGTGGGATTTCAGCCCCGAAACCCGGGTGATTGACCTTAGCAACGAGTTCCGGCTGGCGGGAACCTCCTCCTTTGGGAACCGTGATTTTGTGTACGGGTTACCCGAACGGTACGGGGCAGAAATTTCCTCAGCACGGAATATTGCCAACCCGGGTTGCTTTGCCACAGCTATCGAACTGGCGCTGCTGCCCCTGGCGCGAAACGGCGGGCTGACGCAGCCGGTGCACATCAATGCAGTTACCGGGAGCACAGGGGCAGGGGCCGGGCTTTCCGAAACCACACACTTCAGCTGGCGGCACGACAACCTCTCCGTTTACAAGCCTTTTACACACCAACACCTGGATGAGATCAGGGAAACGGTCGGGAGCGAAGGGGGGAGTATCCCCGATCTCCTGTTTCTCCCGCAAAGGGGGAACTTTACAAGGGGGATCTTTGCCACAGCCTATACGGCCTGTGACAAGACCCTGGAGGAAGTACAGGAATGGTATGCCTCCTACTACGAGGCATCGCCCTTTACCTTCCTAACGGCTGATCCGCCCACCCTCAAACAGGTCATCAATACGAACACCGCCCACATCCACCTGCACAAGCACGGGGAGATCCTGCTGATCACCTCGGTCCTGGACAACCTGCTGAAAGGGGCTTCGGGCCAGGCTGTTGAAAACATGAACCTGATGTTCGGCATCCCTGGGGAAACCGGATTAACACTAAAAGCCATCGGCTTTTGAACCATAAAAGAGCAACCTTATGAAAATTGCAATTATCGGAGCGGGGAACCTGGGGATTTCCATAGCGACAGGCCTCCTGCACAGCGGCGCAGCCACGAGCATGTACCTCACCCGCCGCCACCCGGATGCCCTGAGAGAATTCGAGGCTTATGGCAACGTGGTCACCACTTCGGACAACCGCAGTGCCGTGGCGGCATCGGACATCCTGATCTTTGCCGTGCAACCCGTCGATTTTCCGGCTGTCCTCGCCTCTGTGACCGACCTCCTTGGCGAAAACCACGTGATCATTTCAACCATTACGGGTTTTTCCATACGGGAGATCGAGGCGATAGCTGGGACAGGCCGTCACATCATACGCGCCATGCCCAATACCGCCATCTCGGTTGGGTATTCCACCACCTGCCTGTGCAGCAATGAACAGGGGCAGGCACGCCTGGAACTCGCCCAGGCCATCTTCAACCGCATGGGGCATTCGATGATCATTCCTGAAGCGCGGATGCAGGCGGCCACCGTAATCTGTGCCAGTGGCATCGCCTTCTGGATGCGCCTGATCCGCGCAACGACGCAGGGTGCCATCCAATTGGGGTTCGATGCCCGGGAGGCGCAGGAACTGGCCATGCATACCTGCCGGGGGGCCGCCGAACTCCTGATACAATCGGGCACCCATCCCGAGGCCGAAATCGACCGGGTGACCACCCCTATGGGTTGCACCATCGAAGGCCTCAATGAAATGGAGCACCAGGGGCTGAGCGCTTCCCTGATCCGCGGCATCGTGACCTCCTTTGAGAAAATCTCGGAAATCCGAAAAAGATAATCCATGGAACTCTTCGACGTATATCCCAGGTTTGACGTTACACCGGTCACCGCCCGGGGCTGCTGGATCACGGATACCCGGGGGGATCGCTACCTGGATCTCTACGGCGGGCATGCCGTGATCTCCATCGGCCATTCACATCCAAAATTCACAGAAAACCTGTCCGCACAGCTCGGGCGCATCGCCTTTTACAGCAATGCGGTCCGGAACCCGCTGCAAGAGGAGCTCGCGGATCGCCTCGGAAGGGCCTCCGGCCTGGACTCCTACCAGCTCTTCCTCTGCAATTCCGGGGCGGAAGCCAATGAGAACGCGCTGAAACTGGCCTCCTTCCATACGGGGAAATCCCGGGTGATCGCCTTTAAAAACAGTTTCCACGGCCGGACTTCAGCTGCGGTGGCAGCCACCGACAATCCGGCCATCATCTCCAAACTCAATGCGCTTCACCAGGTCAGTTTCCTCCCCCTGAACGACCTTGAAGCCCTTGAGAACGCCCTTATGCCAGGCGACGTCAGCGCGGTGATCCTGGAGCCCATCCAGGGGGTTGGGGGCCTGGGCACGGCAGAAACCTCCTTTCTGGAAGGGACCGCCGCCCTGTGCCGTCAGCACGGGGCGGTATTTATTGCCGATGAAGTGCAGAGCGGGTTCGGGCGTACAGGCGAATTTTTCGCCTTCCAGCACAGCAAGGCCACCCCGGGAATCGTCACGATGGCCAAGGGGATGGGGAATGGCTTTCCCGTCGGGGGCATCCTGATTCACCCGGATATCAGGCCCCGCCCCGGCCTGCTTGGCACCACCTTTGGGGGCAACCACCTGGCATGTACGGCCGCCCTTACCGTCCTGGAAGTCCTTGAGGAAGAAGGACTGATCGGGAAGGCAAAGGAAACGGAACGCCTATTCCGGGAACAGGTGGACGGGATTCCGGGCCTGAAGCAGATCAGGGGGAAAGGGCTGATGCTCGGCCTTGAGATGGAATCTGAGGCCGCGGGACTCCGCAAGGCGCTCCTGGACAAACATCGGATCTTCACGGGGAGCTCATCCAACAAAAACCAGCTGCGCATCCTGCCGCCCCTGAGCATTCTGGCAGAGGAACTGCAATTGCTCTCCAATGCAATGAAATCAGAAAGCATATGACCCATTTTTTGAACACGGACGATATCGATTCGCTTCCCGAATGGCTTGAAAAGGGCCGGGAACTCAGGCTGCATCCCCTCACCGGAAAGCGCCTGGGGGAGGGCAAAACCCTCTGCCTGCTTTTTTTCAACAACAGCCTGCGAACCCGCCTGAGTACCCAAAAGGCCGCCCGGCTTCTGGGCCTCGAGGTAATCGTCATGAATTTCGGAGCCGAGGGCTGGAACCTCGAACTCACCGATGGCACTGTCATGGCGGGCAATAACGCAGAGCATATCCGGGAAGCCGCCGCAGTGGTGGGGCACTATGCGGACCTGATCGGGGTACGTGCGTTTGCAGGCCTAAAAGACCGGGAATCGGACAGGGCTGAGGCCGTGACCCGAGGGTTCGCAGCCTATTCAGGGGCGCCGGTACTCAACATGGAAAGTGCCACGGGCCACCCGCTCCAGGCCCTTGCGGATGCCCTTACCATTTCGGCCGAAACAAAAAAGGAGACCCCAAAAGTGGTCCTGTCCTGGGCCCCCCATCCGAAGGCCCTCCCCCAGGCCGTCCCGAATTCTTTTGTGCGCATTATGAGGCGAATGCCCGTGGACCTGGTCATCACCCACCCCCAGGGCTATGAACTGGATGAGGCCACAGTAGGTGCGTATCAGCCCGAATACGACCAGCAGCAGGCACTTGAAGGGGCGGACTTCGTCTATGTAAAAAACTGGAGCAGTGTCCGGGAATACGGAAAGGTACTGCTGCAGGACCCGGCCTGGATGATGACTGCAGCCAAACTGGGTGAAGCCCGTTTTATGCATTGCCTGCCCGTGCGGCGAAATGTGGTGGTAGAGGATGCGGTCCTTGACGGGCCCAATTCCCTGGTTCTCAAACAGGCGGCGAACCGCACGGTGGCCGCCCAGCTGGCCCTGATGCATTTATTGGGAGCACTCTAAATAGCGTGAAAAATGGAGAAGAAACTTACCGTTGTCAAAATTGGGGGAGCACTGCTCGAGGATGAAGGGGCCCTCGAGGCGTTTTACGATGCCTTTTCGGGTTTGCACGGCCCGAAGGTCCTGATCCACGGGGGCGGGCAGCGGGCGAGCAAGCTGGGGGCGGACCTTGGCATCCCCCCCCGGATGGTCGACGGCAGGCGGATTACCGATGCGCGGAGCCTGGAGCTGGTCACCATGGTCTATGCGGGCTGGGCCAACAAAAAACTGGTTGCCGGACTTCAGGGACGCGGCTGCAATGCCCTTGGGGTAAGCGGCGCAGATGCCGACCTGATCAGGGCCCGCAAAAGGCCGGTATCTGAGGTGGATTTCGGGTTCGTTGGCGATGTGGAGCGCGTCGGGACCGCTTCCCTAACCGCCCTGATGCAGGCGGGGTTTGTCCCCGTCTTTTGTGCCCTCACCCATGACGGCAAAGGGCAGTTGCTCAACACCAACGCCGATTCCATTGCCGCTGCAATCGCCAGTGGGCTCAGCGCGCATTTTCGCACGAAGCTGATCTATTGCTTTGAGAAAGAAGGCGTTTTGGGCGATGTCAACAATCCCGAAAGCGTTATCCCCCATCTCGACAGGGCCGGGCTGGAGGAACTCAAAAGAAACGGGGGGGTGTCCACAGGCATGATCCCGAAATTGTTTAATAGCTTTAAGGCTCTTGAAGAAGGGGTGGACCAGGTTTGCATCGGTTCGGTGGCCCTTCTGAGCGGTACGGCCCGCGCTTTTACTCAGATCCGACTATGAATTCCCTGCAAACCCTTACCGGTGAAGCCCTTGAGCTTTTAAAACAACTGATTGGAACCCCTTCCTTTTCGGGTGAGGAAGATCGGACAGCCGCCCTGGTCCGCGGATGGCTGGAGTCCCGTGGAATCCCCTGTGAACAGATCGGGAACAACATCATTTGCAGGAACGCCCATTTTACAGAAGGAAAGCCCACCCTGCTGCTCAACTCCCACCACGATACCGTCCGCCCGAACAAAGGGTACACCCGGGACCCTTTCGAGGCCCGGATTGAAGACGGGAAATTATACGGCCTGGGCAGCAATGATGCCGGGGGATGCCTGGTTTCCCTCCTGGCTGCATTTACATGGTGGTACCAGGCCCCGGATCTATCCCACAATCTCCTGCTGGTCGCCTCCGCCGAAGAAGAGACCTCCGGGCCGAACAGCCTGAGGAGCCTAATTGGGTCCCTGCCCCAAATCGATGTGGCCATTGTAGGGGAACCCACGGAGATGAACCTGGCAATCGCCGAAAAGGGCCTCGTGGTCTTTGACGGGACCATAACGGGCACCCCCTCCCACGCGGCCCATCCCAACCCGGACAACGCCATTTACAATGCCCTGCCCGTCCTGGAGTGGTTCCGGGATTACCGGTTCCCCAAAGTATCCCCGATCCTGGGCGAGGTCAAGCTCACCGTCACACAGATCGAAGGGGGGAAACAGCACAATGCGGTCCCGGCCCATGTGGACATTGTGGTTGACGTGCGCGTGAACGATTGTTACAGCAACCGGGAAATAGCGGAAATACTGGAAAAGGAAGCCCCCTGCACCCTGCGGCCCCGGTCCCTGCGACTGAATTCTTCCTCCATTGATCCCGAGCATCCGCTGGTGACCAGCGGGATCGCCCTGGGCCGGACCACCTATGGCTCCCCTACCCTTTCGGATCAGGCCGCCCTTAGCTGTCCGTCCCTGAAAATGGGCCCGGGCAATAGCAGCCGCTCCCATTCGGCAGATGAATTCATACTGGTGCAGGAAGTGGAAGAGGGCATTGAAATTTACGTCAGGCTCCTGGAGCGGTTCCTGCAACCCGAAAGATTTGGGTAACTTGGCCGGGGATGGGCTCCCGGATAGATGGGCTCCTTCCGGCAGAAGCAGGCGGGCTGAGGGGAATTTTATCGAAATGATGGGGAATTGCAGGCCAGGGGCATAAATTTCATCTTGGGGAGGGGGGCTTGGCCCCCCAAACAGAATTGACAATTTCAACAAATAACCCACCGGAAATCCGCGGGCAGCAACAACAATTAATCGGCAAAAACAAACACTATGAAACTTTGGGACAAGGGGGGTACCCCGGATGAGCAGATGGACCGCTTCACGGTCGGGAATGACAGGGAACTCGATCAGGTCCTGGTGGCCTATGACCTGAAAGCCTCCCGGGCACACGCGGAAATGCTGGGGAGCATCGGGATACTGACCAAAGAGGAAACCGGGGCGCTGACCGGGGCACTTGACCAGATGTTGAAGGAAGTTGACGCCGGTGCCTTTCCCATCGACCCCCCATTTGAGGACATGCACTCCAAAATCGAATTCGAACTCACGCGCCGCCTGGGGGAAGCCGGAAAAAAAATACACACGGCCCGGTCCCGGAACGACCAGGTACTGGTTGCCCTGCAGTGGTACCTGAAAGATGCGCTAAGGGAGATCCACGGACAGGTCCGTGGGCTTTTTGACCTGTTGCTCGATCTGGCCGAGAAACATAAGGACGTCCTGCTCCCCGGGTACACCCATTTGCAGGTGGCCATGCCTTCCTCGTTCGGGCTCTGGTTCTCCGCCTATGCTGAAAGCCTTATCGATGACGTGTATATGCTGCAGGCCGCCTGCCGGGTGGCGGACCAGAATCCCCTGGGGAGTGCGGCGGGATATGGGAGCTCGTTTCCCATCGACCGGGACTTTACCACGGACCGCATGGGATTTGCCGCCCTGAAGTACAATGTGGTGGCAGCACAAATGGGACGGGGAAAAGTGGAGCGGCTTACCGCCATGGCCCTCGCCTCGGTGGCCGGCACCCTCGGCAAAATGGCGATGGACATTTGCCTCTACCTGAACCAGAACTTCGGTTTTATTTCCTTCCCGGCGGAACTCACTACGGGAAGCAGCATCATGCCCCATAAAAAAAACCCGGACCTCTTTGAACTGGTGCGGGCGAAATGCAATATGCTCCAGGGCCTTCCCAACCAATTGACCCTATTGACGACCAACCTGCCCAGCGGGTACCACCGGGACCTGCAAATGACCAAGCCCCTGATCCTCCCTGGGGTGGAGGAATTGAAGTCCTGTTTGGAAATCACCCTCGGGAGCCTTGGCCGCATCGAGGTAAACCGGGACATCCTTTCCGATTCCAAATACGATTACCTCTTCAGCGTGGATACGATGGATGCGCTGATACAGAATGGGATCCCATTCCGGGAGGCCTACCGTCAGATGGCGGCAGAAATTGCATCGGGCACTTATAAACCGAACAAAGAAGTAAAACACACCCACCAGGGCAGCCTCGGGAACCTGTGCCTTGAGGAGATCCGGGCCAAAATGGACAAGGCCTGGACACCATAAGCGCTTTACCGGATCATCCGCAGGTTGATCACCTCCTGGGGGGTTAGGTGCCTCCAGTGTCCCCTGGGCAGGTCCTTTTTGGTAAGCCCTGCGAATACCACCCGGTCGAGCTTTACCACCTCATACCCCAGGTGTTCGAAAATGCGCCGGACGATCCGGTTGCGCCCGCTGTGCAGCTGTATCCCCACTTCCCGTTTGGAAGCACCTTCTATATAGCTCACCTCGTCTACCTCGATCAGGCCGTCCTCGAGTTCCAGCCCTTTGCGGATACTCGCCAGGTCGGCGGCCCTGAGGTTGGCATCGAGTTCCACGTGGTAGATCTTGCGCACCCCGTGCCTTGGGTGCGTCAGTTTCTTGGAGAGTTCCCCGTCGTTGGTAAAAAGCAACAGGCCGGTCGTATTGCGGTCCAACCGGCCTACGGGCAGCAGGCGGGAGGAACTGGCCCGGGAAATGAGTTCCATAACGGTCCGCCTCCCCTTTTCATCCTTGGTGGTGGTGATGAAATTCTTTGGCTTGTTGAGCAGCACATACTCCTTCTTTTCCCGCTGCAAAAGTCGGCCGTCAAAACGGACTTCATCCGCAGGGTCCACCTTATACCCCATCTCGGAAATCACCTTCCCGTTTACAGTTACATTTCCAGCGGCGATAAGCGTGTCGGCCTCCCTCCGGGAACATACCCCGGAATTGGCAATGTATTTGTTCAGTCGGATTTTGCCCGGATCCGAGCCTGGTGCCTTTGGCGTTGTGCGGGGGGACGGGCGGAAAGCCTTCCGCTTTGACGGGTCGCCAGGTCGGGGCCTCGACAGGCCCTCCGGACGCTTTTTGAAGCGATCCAGCCCTGGGCTGCCGGAAGATCCGCTCCTCGGAGCCCTTGCAGGCCTGCCTGCGGATTCCTCCCGCCCTTGAGATTTGTATCCCGAGGGCCGATCCGAAGAACCCCTTGAACGCCGGCCTTCAGATGCTTCCCGCCCGGAAGGTTTGGAAGCAGAAGGACGGTCAGCAGCACCCCTGGACGGCCTGGAGGATCCCGGTCCGGCGGGGCGTTTGCCGGATGTGGCCCGGCCTGGCTCATCCTTCTTGTAGGACCGGCCGGAACTGGCTTTAGTCCCCCCCTGGGGCGCCCTTTTCTGAGGGCCCTTATTACCGGCAGGGGTGCCGGATGGTTTTGCAGCGGGCCTTTTGCCCCTGGGCGAATCGGATTTGCTCATAGCGAGGTTTCGGCAAAGGTATTAAATGTCTGGCTCACCGAACCCCAAAATCGTCTGACGGGTGCGGTTGAGGACCAGGCGGGTGACATCCGGGCGGCTGTAGTGCCCGGAGGGATCAAAATTCTGCCGCTCCCCGTAGATCTTTTCAAGGGAAAGGTCGCAGGTAAAGATCCCTTCCTGCCCCGTTTGGGGCTCCAGGACCCACTCCCCATCCGGGCCGGCAATACAGGACCCGCCGTTTGCCAAAACTTCAGGGGTTTTCTTCAGGAATTCCTTCAGGTGGGGAGTTTCCGGTGGAAAATCCTCCCGCCGCATCAGGGAGGAGGCCGAGATGACATAGCTCCGCGATTCCCTTGCGATAAACCGGGTAATATCCCGGGTGTTGAAGTCATTCCCGGGCCAGACGGCCACATGCACGTTTTCACCCTGCGCATAGAGGGAGGCCCGCACCAGCGGCATCCAGTTCTCCCAGCAATTCAACCCCCCCACTTTAAAAGCCTTCAGGGGGTGTACCTGCAACCCGTTGCCGTCCCCCGGGGACCAGGTCAGCCGTTCGTCATAGGTGGGCTGCAATTTCCGGTGTACCGATCGCAGGCCTTCAGCGGCATCGATATAGGCCAGGGAACAATACAGGCTGTGGCCGCCCCGGTCCGCTGCGCGTTCCACGATACCCAAATATACCGAGATGCCATGCCTGGCGGCCATTGCCACAACCGGTTCGAGGTCCCCCGCTTCGGGCACCACGGCATTGCGGAGGTAATGGGCGTGAAGCTCCTTGTTGGCCGGCAGCTCCCAGGCAGCCCCATCGGCATACGCCAGCCAGAAAGGGTATCCGGGCCAGAAGGCCTCCCCGAAGACCAGGAGTTCGACTCCGAGGTCCGCGGCTTCGGCAAGCGCCCGCCCGACCACCTTCAGGGTCCCCTGTTTGTCGAGCCATCTGGGGGCGAACTGGGCGATGCCCACCCTTAGCGAATCGGAACTCATAACAGTCGGTTTATCAACAGGTCAATATCGATCAGCAAAATACCGAAAACCCCGGAAACGATAATAAATTTCAGGATGTTGTGAAGCCACAGGAACTGTTTCCTGGAGTTCGCTCTCCAGAGCAGGAACACGAAGAGGATCAGCAACAGGCTCGTGGCGCTGAAGTACAAATACATATACCCCACGTCGAAATAGGCGATCAGCAACCCTGCCGGTATGAGGGCCAGCAGCACGAGGAGGGTCACGCACTTTTTTGAAAACCCCGTACCGTATCGAACGGCGATGGTCTGGTAGTTCTGGGCGATATCCCCGGCCAGGTTTTCCATGTCCTTGATAAGTTCCCGGCTCAGGATAATGAGGAAGAGGAAAAGGGCGTGGACGAAGATCACCGTGTCAAAATTCCGGTAGTAGACGAAGATGGCGAAGAAGGGGGCAATGGCCAGCAGGGCCGATACGATATTGCCTAGAAAAGGGATTTTTTTCAGCTTGTGCGAATAGAGCCAGATGGCAAAGACATAGGCTGAGAAAAAAAGGGCCGCCCGGAAGGAGACGTAACTGGCCAGCAGAACGCCAAGGAAATTCAGGACGAAGTAGGCGTATATTTTGACGCGCTGGCTAACCAGCCTGTCGAGCATGCTCTTCCGCGGTTTGTTGATCAGGTCTTTCTCGGAATCGTAAAAACTATTGATGATATACCCGCCCGCGATCACCAGGGCCGAGGAAACCACAATGACAAAAAGGTTCAGGTCCAGGACGACCTCCCGCCAGGGGAGCCCGGGGGACATGATAAAGATGGCCGCGAGGTACTGGGCAAGGGCGATGACAAGGATGTTGTAGCCCCTGACGATGGAAATAAGACTCAGTGACTTCAGCAGAAATAACCGGGTCTTGCGGGAGAGCATGAGGGTGGGGTTTAGAAGTTGTAAACCACTTCCAACCGGTGTCCTTTCAGGGCTTCACGGGCTTTGTCGAGGTCTTCGGTAAACCCGAGGATATAGCCGCCACCGCCTGACCCGCACAATTTTAGGTAGTAAGAATTCGATTCAATCCCCTGTTTCCACAACTGGTGGAACTCCTTGGGGATCATCGGGCTGAAATGATCCAGGACCACATGGGAGAGTTTCTTGATATTCCCGAAAAGGGATTTCACGTTGCCGGTGATAAAATCTTCCACGCAGGCATCCGTGTAGCGGATGAACTGGTCTTTGAGGACCTTGCGGAACCCTTCCTGTTTCATCTGCTCCATAAAAATCTGCACCATAGGGGCGGTTTCGCCAACGGTCCCGCTGTCGAGAAGGAATACAGCTCCTTTGCCGTCCGGGTTCTGCGATGGGATACTGGTGGATTCAATATTGTCCTGGGAATTGATCAGGATGGGCAGGCTCAAATAGCTGTTCAGGGGGTCCAGGCCTGAGGATTTCCCGTGGAAAAAGGATTCCATCCGGGCAAATATGGCTTTCAGCTGCAGCAGTTTTTCACGGGTGAGGTTCTCCAGGACGGTTATCTTGTCCTTTCCGTACCGGTCGTAGATAGCGGCGACAAGGGCACCGCTGCTCCCGACGCCGTATCCCTGTGGAATCGAGCTGTCAAAAAACATCCCTTCCGAGATATCCGTCTTGAGCGTCTCCAGGTCGAAGGACACCAGGTCCGGGGATTCCGTCTGCATCTCTTCCAGGTAGGCTGCAAAACGTTTCAGGTTCCCATTGGATTCCAGCGCCTTGCCTTCCAGGACGTCTGCTTTCTTCAAAGCGCCTTTGAAGAAATTGTACGGGATGGAAAGTCCCCTGGAGTCCTTAATAATCCCATATTCCCCGAAGAGGAGGATCTTGGAATAAAACAACGGTCCTTTCATGAAAGTGAATTAAGTCCTCAGGTACAAAAGTAGGAAACTTTCTTCTAAAGGGATTGTTAAACCTTATCCCCGTTCAGCGCCCGCCCCGACGCCGTCCTCCAAATACCGGCCGTCCTGGCAGAACGGGAGCAGTTCCTCCCTGACAAACGACATAACCCGCTCTTTATTCTCCTGAGGGTAAAGCAAATGCACATTAGCCCCTGCATCGAGGGTAAAGCAAACGGGGGTTCCGGTACGCCTCCTGTATTCCCAGATCCGCTCAATGATCTCCAGGGTCCCGGGTTTCATCAGGATAAAGTACGGGGAACTGCACATCATCATCGCGTGGAGGCTGAGGGCTTCGGATTCCACCAGGGACATAAAGGCCGGGAGGTCCCCTTCCTGCAGTACAGGCCGGATCCGGTCCAGGTGGTCACGCGCCTGCCCGAAACGGGCGGGGGCAAAGGGATGGCCCTGCATCAGGGAATGCCCAACCGTGCTGCTGACCTGTTTTTTACCGGTATCCACCAGCAATATGGTGTCCTGGAACGTGGAGAACACCGGGTGTATTTCAAAGGGATACGGGATGCCGTAAAGGTCCGAGCTTCCGGGCAC
>CAZUZE010000008.1:0-5510 GCA_964624565.1 uncultured Robiginitalea sp. | reverse complement strand
AAAGGGCTGGTATTTCAAAATCCGCTCCAAAAAGGCGCTGATCTTCCCCTCAAACCCCGGGGCGGGGTCCCCGTCAAGAAAGATTGTGAAAGGCGGGGTCCCGGAGGAAGGTGCTGTTTTCTTCACGTTCAGTGTGGTCCGGGTGGCTGCGGTGTCGAGCGTAAAACTCAGGGAGGGGTTTGTGGGAAGCTGGCCATCGCGCTTCCCCCAGTATTTGATCAGGGCGATGTTGCTGGGGGCCTTCCAGCGGAACGTCCCCGAATCCGGCAACGTGCCGCCTGTCCCCGCGATAAAGTCCTTTTCGGTCATGCGGAAAATTTTGGCAAAGATATGCCTTTGGGCCGTTACGGTTTCACTACGCAAAAAATTCCTATTTTTAAGACCATGGGGCGGAATCAAAAAACAATCATACGGGTCGTGGTGGCCGTGGGCGTTTGCCTCCTTGTGGGGGCGCTCTCCGGTTTTGCCACCCAGTCCTCAGTGGATACCTGGTACGCCACCCTCAACAAGCCCTCCTTCAATCCGCCGAACTGGATTTTTGCCCCTGTCTGGACCGTGCTCTATATCCTCATGGGGGTTGCGGCTGGCATTGTATGGGGGCAGGGCTATTACCACAAATGGGTGAAAACGGCCCTGTATTTTTTCGGTTTCCAGTTGCTCTTTAACGCCACCTGGAGCATCGTTTTCTTTGGGTTGCAAAGTCCCCTCCCGGCTCTCATCATCCTGTTAATCCTCCTGGTACTGATCATCCTGACCATCCGCAGGTTCACCATCGTGAGCCGCACCGCTGCCTTGCTGATGGTCCCCTATCTCCTGTGGGTGGTTTTCGCAGGCATCCTCAATTTTAAAATCGTCCAGCTCAACTAACACACCATGCAAGGATACATTCTAGCCCTGGATCAGGGAACCACCAGTTGCAGGGCCCTGGTCTTCAACCGCAAAGGCGCCATTGTCTCCACGGCCCAGAAGGAATTTCAACAGCACTTTCCCAAACCGGGGTGGGTGGAGCACGATGCCCTTGAGATCTGGCAGGTCCAGGCGGAAATGGCCGAGGCAGCCCTGAAGGGGGCGAACCTGAAACCGGAGGAAATCAGGGCGATCGGGATAACAAACCAGCGGGAAACCATCGTGGTGTGGGACAGGACTACGGGAGCGCCCATATACAATGCCATCGTCTGGCAGGACAAAAGGACCGCCCCCTACTGCGAGGCCCTGAAGGGCGAAGGCCTGCAGGAGCAGGTGCGCGAAAAAACCGGGTTGGTGATCGACGCGTATTTTTCCGGCACCAAAGTAAAATGGATCCTGGACAATGTCCCGGGTGCCCGTAAAAAGGCTGAGGCGGGGCAGCTCTTGCTCGGGACCATCGACACCTGGCTGATCTGGAAAATGACCGGGGGGGGCCTGCACATCACCGACACCACCAATGCCTGCAGGACCCTTTTCTTTAACCTGCATACCCTTTCATGGGATCCGGACATGCTCGCCCTGCTCGGGATCCCGGAATCGATGCTGCCGGAAATCCGGGAGTCCAGCGAGGTATATGGGCATACCACCCCGGATTTTCTCGGCCCGGCCATCCCGATTGCGGGGATTGCCGGGGACCAGCAGGCGGCCCTTTTCGGGCAGATGTGCACCCGGGCCGGGATGGTAAAGAACACCTATGGGACGGGCTGCTTCATGCTGATGAACATAGGGGACAAACCCATCGTTTCCCGGAACAACCTGCTGACCTCGGTGGGGTGGAAGATCGGGGGGAAAACGACCTATGTCCTGGAGGGCAGTATTTTTATTGCCGGGGCGGTGGTCCAGTGGCTGCGGGACGGCCTGAAGTTCATCGAAAATTCAGCCGACATAGAATCCCTTGCCTCTTCCGTGCCGGATACCGGGGGGGTGTACCTGGTCCCCGCTTTTGCCGGATTGGGGGCCCCTTACTGGAACCAGCAGGCCAGGGGGAGCATTTTCGGGCTTACCAGGGGCAGCACAGATGCCCACCTGGCCCGTGCGGCCCTCGAGTCCATCGCCTACCAGACCATGGACGTCCTGCGCGCCATGGAGGCCGACTCGGGGATTTCCATCCGCGAGCTCCGGGTGGATGGGGGCGCCTCGGTCAACAGCCCCATGATGCAGTTTCAGGCCGATGTCCTGGGGACGACCACCGTGCGGCCCGAGATCGTGGAGACCACCGTTATGGGCGCTGCCTTCCTGGCCGGTCTGGCAGTCGGCTACTGGGAAGGCCTGGATGAGATCGAACAGTTGTGGAAAGCCGGGCAGCAATTTGTCCCTATGGGGGATGCGCGCAAGACCAGGGAGGGAATCGCCTCCTGGCACCGGGCCATCCGTGCGGTGGAGTTCTGGGCGGCGGACAAAGGAGAAGCGTTATGAGCCCTTTCACAGCAGAATTTATCGGAACATTCCTTTTGATCCTTTTGGGATGCGGAGTGGTGGCCAACGTGGTCTTACAGGATACCAAAGGCCAAAACGGCGGCTGGATTGTAATTACCACGGGGTGGGCCCTTGCGGTCTACGTGGCCGTGGTGGTGGCGGGCCCCTACAGCGGGGCGCATATCAACCCTGCGGTTACCCTGGGGCTGGCCACGGCAGGTGCCTTTCCCTGGGCCAATACGGGCCCCTATATCCTGGCCCAGTTTCTAGGTGCCATCCTCGGGGCCCTTACCGTCTGGGTCGTGTACCGGGACCATTTCAACCGCACGGAAGCAACAGGTATGCAGCTGGCTGTCTTCAGTACGGCACCGGCTATCAGAAATCCGCTCCTCAACCTTTTCAGCGAAATCGTCGGGACATTTGTCCTGGTATTTACGGTGCTTTACTTTACAGAGGCCTCCCTGGGTGAGGACGGAACCATTATCGGACTTGGATCTCTCGGGGCGCTGCCAGTAGCCCTGCTTGTATGGGCAATAGGGCTGAGCCTGGGGGGCACCACCGGATATGCGATCAACCCGGCGCGGGACCTGGGGCCCCGGATCGTCCATGCCCTGGTGCCCATAAAAAACAAGGGGGGCAGTGACTGGGGGTACAGCTGGGTACCGGTAGTCGGACCCGTACTGGGAGGTCTTCTGGCAGCCCTCCTTTTTCTGGTGCTTTCCTGAGGATGCCCGCGAAAGCGATCTCCTTCGGGGGGAGGCAGCCAGGGCGCTACTTCATGCGGTCCGGGTAGTCTGAAAAGACCCCGTCCACCCCTATCGCCTTCAACCGCTGAAATTCAGAAGGGTCGTTGACCGTCCAGGTGTAGACTTTAAATCCGGCTTCGTGCATGGCAGCCACATTGGCGGCATTGAGCTGGGAGTAATGCGGGTTGATGGCCTCGGCCCCCAGTTCCCGCGCTACCTCCAGGGCTTCCAGGGGGTCCCCTTCCGTCAGCACGGCGATCCGACCCTTCGGGCTGAGTTTCCGATAGGCCCGCAACTCCTCCCAATCGAAACTGGAGATGATAAACTTGTCCTCCGTCCATTCCGGTTTGGCCGCGTACCCGGTTACGATCTGGTGCACATTATCTGCGATCTGGGTGTCTTTCAGCTCGATATTGAGGGATGTCCTGCCTGCCATCAGTTTCAGCACATCCTGCAACATCGGGATGCGGTGCCCGCCGTCCAGGATCAGTTGCTTCAGGTCAAAGATGTTGTACTCCTTAATAAGGCCCGCACTGTTGGAAAGCCGGTCCACGCGCTCATCGTGGAATACGACGATCTCCCCGGAACTGATCTGGAACACATCGATCTCGACCATGTCCACCCCAAGCGAAATCGCTTTCTCCACCGAGGCCAGGGTGTTTTCCGTTTCATATCCCATGGCGCCCCGGTGGCCGATAATCAGGGGTCCTTCGGATTTTGGCGCGCAACTCATCACCATGCAAAGTAACAGGAAAATCAGGCTGTATTTCATTTTGGATGCTTTGATCCAAAAATAATGGATTCCGGGAAAAAATCCCCGATGCCCGGAACGAATCAAGACTGCGTCGGGCGTATCGGCTATTTTAATACCTTTAACTCACTAACAACCAATTGATTCAGCAACTATGTTTACAAAACAAAACCTCCTTGCAACCGTGGCAGCCACGGTTGTGATGTTCCTGCTGGGGTACCTGCTCTGGGGGATCGCCCTCGTCTCCTTTTTTGAGGCGCACACACTCACCGATGTCATGAAGCCGGATGAGGAGATGAACATGGCCTTTATTTTGCTCGGCAATCTTTTTGCGGCATTTGCAATGGCCACCCTTTACGGCAAATGGGCGCGTGGGTACCACGGGGTGAAGGAAGGATTCACGTTCGGAGCCCTCGTAGGGATCATAATCGGTCTTGGGATGGGCTTCGTATGGTATGGAACCTCAAATTTTATGGACCTCACGGGCCACCTTGCAGAAGGGGTCACCGATATCGTCTACTACGGCATTGCCGGCGTGGTGATCTCCCTGGTCTACAAAGCCACCTCCCCCAAGGAAGCGGCCTGACCCGTTTTGCCCTGCTGCTTTTGAAGCCCGCACCCCGGTGTGGGCTTTTTTATTCCACTCTCAGGATTGCGGATTCCAGGGGTCCCAGTTCCAGGGTGATGGACCCGGTACCCCCAGAGACCCTGAGGACGGGCTGCACAGTTCCATAGAGCATTTCTTCCAGCTGGTGGTCCCCCTGGGCAAGTCCCCAGGTTTCAATGATATGGGGGGGGATCTTCAGGTCGAGGGAATACGACTTTCCCGAATCGAAATTGCTCACAATGACCAGCCGCTCCCCTTCCGACCACCGGATAAAGGAGTATACCCTGTGGTCATAGCCCGGGCTGTGTTCTTTATTGAAATAGTGAATGTCCTCATAGGCCCCCATGAGCGCCCGGCTGCGAATAACAAAATTCAGCAACCGGCTGTAAAAATCCCTCAATTGCCTTTCTTCCGGGGTGGACTGCCCGCCATCGAACTTCCTGCCATTTACCCACCGCTGCAGGTGGGGCACCCCTGTATAGTCGAAAATCGACGTGCGGGATGCTTTTCCGAAACCTGCATTCTCAGCCCCGGGCTCACCTACCTCCTGCCCGAAGTAAATCATGGTCGGGGAGGTGCTCAGGGTGGCAGAGACCACCATGGCCGGCTTCCCGATCTGGGCATTGCCGGCAAACTCAGGGGAAGGGATGCGCTGTTCGTCGTGGTTCTCCAGAAAATGCAGCATATGGTGCTCGATGTCCTTCAGTCCGTTCTGCACCACGGGGATATGATCCGTCCAGCCATACCCCTTCATGATGTGCTTGAGGCTGTCATAGAGCTCCACCTTGTCGTAGAGGTAGTCCATTTTGCCCCGCCGGATATAATCCCGGTACAGATCGGGGTTATAGACTTCAGCAAGCAGGAAGGCATCCGGGTTCTTCCCTTTTATGCTGGAATTCAGGTAGCTCCAGAATTCCACCGGGACCATCTCCGCCATGTCGTACCGGAAGCCATCCACACCGAGGTCCATCCAGAACAATGCGATATCCCTGAACTTTTCCCAGGTCCCGGGAACGTCCTTCCC
>CAZUZE010000007.1:0-22460 GCA_964624565.1 uncultured Robiginitalea sp. | reverse complement strand
GGCTTCCCCTGGAGTCCGGAACTTGTACAGCGGGAACTCCGCATTGCGCAGGGCACTATCGAGGGCTGCCATTTTGCCCTGGAATACGGGGTGGCTATGAATATTGCCGGGGGGACCCACCACGCCTATTCCAACCGGGGGGAGGCCTTTTGCATGCTTAATGACCAGGCCATCGGGGCGCATTACCTGCTGGCGAAGAAGCTCGCCAGGCGTATCCTGATCCTGGACCTGGACGTGCACCAGGGGAACGGGACGGCTGAAATCTTCTCAAACGTGCCGGAGGTCTTTACCTTGTCTATGCACGGGAGGGCCAATTACCCGTTCCGAAAAGAGGCATCGGACCTGGACATTTCCCTGGAACCGGGCACTTCCGACCACACCTACCTCAAAATACTGAGGGAAACCCTTGGCATGCTGAAACAAAAAGTAAACCCTGATTTTGTGTTTTACCTCAGCGGGGTGGACATCCTGGAATCCGATAAGCTGGGCACCCTGGGCCTCAGCCTGGAAGGGTGCCGGTTCAGGGATGAGATGGTTTTCCGCTGGTGCCGCCAAAACCGGATCCCGGTTCAATGCAGTATGGGGGGTGGGTATTCCCCCCAGCTGAGGACCATTGTCTCCGCCCATGCGGCCACCTATCGCACCGCGGATCAGATCTATTTTTAAGAAGGAAAGTCCACCTGGTATTCTTGCCCGTATTTCCCCTGCAGTATCGGTTGGATCCGTTGGATTTTGTAATTTTATAAAAAATAAAGAAGCATGCTCAATAAGAAAGTTGAAAAAGCCCTAAACGGCCAAATCCGAATTGAAGCCGAATCTTCACAGGTATACCTTTCCATGGCCTCCTGGGCGGAAGTAAAGGGCCTGGAGGGTATCGCCGCATTTATGTACAAACACTCCGATGAGGAGCGGATGCACATGCTGAAACTCGTCAAGTTTGTCAATGAGCGCGGGGGGCACGCCGTGGTATCGGATCTGAATGCGCCAAAAACGGATTTCGGGGATTTTCAGTCCATGTTCAGGGAATTGCTGGAGCACGAAATCTTCGTATCCCAAAGCATCAACGAACTGGTGCATATCACCCTTGAGGAAAAGGACTACGCCACCCACAATTTCCTGCAGTGGTATGTAGCCGAACAAATTGAAGAAGAAGCACTTGCCCGTTCAATCCTCGATAAAATCAACCTGATTGGAAACGACAAGGGCGGCCTTTACCTCTTCGACCGGGACGTACAGCAACTCACCGTGGAGAGCGCCGCCGGGGAGCCCGGGGCCTGATGTGTTAAATTTTATTTAGATTGAATACAAATTACTAGATTTGTAGGAGCCGCTCTGCTCCTATGGGTAAGAAGAAACACATCTCAGAAGACAAACAGCTCAGGATCCGGGCCAAAAGGCTCCGGGAGTTGTCCAAGACGTGCTGCGCGCCCAAAGGCTGCAAATCCAAGTGTTGCAAGAAGTATAAAAAATGTGAGAGCAAGCGGTGTAAAAAATGTCCTTGCCAGGACTTGCTTACCGAATTGCACCGACAGGCCGGCCTCCAGAATGTGGCCTGACCCTCACACTACCTTTCCTATTCGGGATTGTTCTTTCCGGGCAGGTAGGATACTTCCCAGCCCCGGCCTCGTTTGAGCTCGCTGAACGTCATGTAGGGATGCTGGTCCCCGTCGTCATACTGCATGTACATGGAGGCCTGCCGCAGATAGTAATCCCCGTGGCCGTCTGCGAACCTGCACACCTCGGTGTGCTCGAGATAGGCCATTTTCTTGCCTTTTCGATAGGCCTGGTAATGGCGCAGGTTTTTTCGGCTGAGGTCCTGCTCAAAACGCCGCTGGTCATTCCAGAAATCCGCCTCGTCTGATTGGTTGACAAAATGGAGCTGGTGCTCATAGGCTGCGTCTTCCCCTGCGCGCTCAAAGTAAAACCACTCGCCTTCGGTAAGCCCGGACAATTCAGCTGGCATACCGCTTAGCTGGGCAGCCACTGATGAAAGCGTCGTGGCTGATACCAGAATGGCCAATATGAATTTTTGGGCTACCACAGGGATTGGTTTTCATTTAAATAGACGGAGTCCGTGTATAAAAGTTACAACCCCCACTGCCCTTTTCATAAAAAAAGGGCCCAAAAAGCCCTTTTCATCGATAAAAGCCCGGCCGGGGCTACTTCCCGAGCATCAATAACTCATTGCACCTCACTTCCGTGGTGTATTTTCGTTCCCCTTCCGGGGTATCATAGGTCCTGTGGATGAGCTTGCCCTCCACGGCCACTTCTTTTCCCTTGACCAGGTAACTCTCCACAATATCCGCAGTTTTCCCCCAGGCCACCACCTGGTGCCATTGGGTGTCCGTGACCTTCTCGCCTTTTCCATTGCGGTAGGTCTCGTTTGTCGCCAGGGAAAACCGGGCCATTTTACTACCGCTCTCCAGTACCACCACTTCGGGGTCCTGACCGAGATTTCCAATCAGCAGGACCTTGTTTCTCAATGCATTCATATCGAATTATCGTTTAAGGTTTGCTACAAAAGTGGGTTCCCACCCTGCGAATCCAAAGCAGGAAACAACTATCTATAGCACTTCTTTATGTATATTTAGAGGATGTAACCAACCTGAAAATGATGAAACAATTCTACCTGATCCTGACCGCCTTCTTCTTCCTCCTTCCCGGGGTTTCCGCACAAACCTCCGGGGAAATTGCCGAGCGCATTCAGAAGGAAGCTACCGAAAATTCCCAGCTCGAAACCCTGGCACACCAGCTCATGGACGTCATTGGCCCGCGACTGGTCGGAACCCCTCAAATGAAGCAAGCACATGACTGGGCCGTGCAGAAGTTTTCACAATGGGGCATACAGGCCGAAAATGAGCAATGGGGCACCTGGAGGGGATGGGAGCGCGGGATCTGCCACATCGATCTGGTGTCGCCCCGCGTGGTGACCCTTCACGGCCGGCAACTGGCGTGGAGTCCCTCCACTCCTTCCAAGGGGATTACCGCCGGGGTCGTTATCCTTCCCGAGGTAGCCGATTCACTGGCCTTTGCAAAATGGCTCCCCGGGGTAAAGGGAAAATGGGTATGTGTTTCCATGCCTCAGATGACCGGACGGCCGGACGAGAACTGGGAGGAATTTGCCACAGAAGCTTCTTTTGAAAACATGAAAAAGCAACGGGAGGAACAGGAAAAAAAATGGGAGCAAAACCTTCGGAATACGGGATACTCCTCGAGGGACCTGAACCAGGCCCTTGAAAAGGCAGGGGCTGCCGGAATCATCCAGTCCAGGTGGTCGAAGGCATTCGGGGCCAACAAAATCTTCGGGGCGAATACGGAAAAAATCCCCGTGATCGACCTGTCTTTGGAAGATTACGGGATGGTATACCGCATGGCTGCCAACGGGGATAAACCCGAGATCCGGGCCGTGGCGGAGTCCAAAGAACTGGGACGGGTCCCCACCTTCAATACCATCGCGACCATCCCGGGCCGTGAGCTCCCACAGGAGTATATCGTCCTTTCGGCCCACTTTGATTCCTGGGACGGGGGCACCGGCGCCACTGACAATGGCACGGGCACCCTCACGATGATGGAGGCCGCCCGAATCCTGAAAAAAGTCTATCCCAACCCCAGGCGCACCATCATCATCGGACTCTGGGGCAGCGAGGAACAGGGCCTCAATGGATCCCGGGCCTACGTGGAAGACCATCCGGGGGTGGTCGAAGGGCTGCAGGCCCTTTTCAACCAGGATAACGGCACGGGACGGGTGGTGAGGATTTCCGGACAGGGATTCCTGCACTCCTACGCCTATCTCGGGCGCTGGCTGGAGGCGGTGCCGGAAGAGATCACCCAACATATAGAGACGACCTTCCCGGGCAACCCGGGTGGCGGGGGTTCAGATTATGCCTCCTTTGTCGCCCGGGGTGCCCCGGCATTCTCCCTCTCCTCGCTGAGCTGGGACTACTGGAATTACACCTGGCACACCAACCTGGACACCTATGACAAAATCGTTTTTGACGACGTCCGAAGCAATGCCATCCTCACTGCGATCCTCACCTATATGGCCAGCGAGGATCCCGTGCGCACCTCGAGGGAAAAAGCGGAACTCTCCCTCGACCCGAGGACAGGGGAGCGGCGGGAATGGCCAACACCGAGGGAGCCCAACCGGGAAGGCGGTAAAAACTAAACCCACTCACATGAGAGCTTTTATATACCTTTTCACCGGGCTGGTCCTGTTGAATTCCTGCCGGCAGCAGCCCGAAGGTTCTGTTCCCCCACCTGTAAACGAGGCCCCGACAGCAATGGCGGGCCTCTCCGCGGAGCGGCTCGGGCGCATCGACCGGATGCTCGAGGAAGCCGTCGCGGACGGCGAAATCCCGGGGGCCGTAGCCCTGGTCGCCCGCAATGGGGAAATCGTTTACCACAAGGCTTTTGGCCAGTCCGATGCCCGGCAGGGAACCCCTTTTGAGAAAGACGACATCTTCCGGATTGCCTCCCAGACCAAAGCCATTACCAGCACGGCGGTGATGATGCTTTGGGAAGAAGGCCGTTTCCGGCTGGACGACCCCATTTCAAAGTTTATTCCGGAGTTTGCCAATACAGGGGTGATCGACACCTTTGAGGAACGGGACAGCAGTTTTACCACCAAACCGCTCACCACGCCCATCACCATTCGCCACCTGCTGAACCATACCTCGGGTATCGGGTACGGGATGATTGACGGGGACCCCAGGTTCAGGAAGGCGTTTGCCAAGGCGGGCATAATCGACGCGTTTACCGCAACCGATGTGACCCTGGAGGAGAATATCCCGAAAATTGCCCGGATGCCCCTCCACCACCAGCCCGGGGAGGACTGGACCTACAGTGAGGGCCTTGACGTACTGGGAAGGTTTGTGGAGATCCTCTCCGGCATGCCCTTTGACCAGTTCCTGAAAACCCGGATTTTTGACCCCCTGGGCATGGAGGATACCTGGTTTTACCTGCCCGAAGGAAAAGCGGAACGGCTAGTACCCGTGCAGCATCGGGTCGACGGGAAATGGGAATCGTTTCAGACAGATGTTTTCAACATCAACTATCCCACCGAAGGGGCCCGGAGCTATTTTTCCGGGGGAGGCGGGCTCTCCAGTACGGCCAGGGACTACTTTGTTTTCCTCCAAATGTTTTTCCACAAGGGGGAATACCAGGGGGTACGCCTGCTGAGCCGCACCACGGTTGAAACCATGCTGGCCAACCAGATTGGGGACCTTTGGAAAGGAGGCCCCAAGGACTTCAGCCTCGCATTTTCAGTCGTAAACCCTGAGGGCATCGCCTATGGGGGTGAAGGCGGTTTGGGGACCTTTGACTGGGGCGGGTACTTCAACACACAGTACTTTGCAGACCCGGGCGAACAACTGATCGGCATCCTGATGAAACAGACCCAGGGAGCTTCCGGTGACCAGACGGGCTGGAAATTCAGGCAAATGGTTTTTGCGAGCATTGCCGACTGATCAAACATTCTTTTACAACCAATATCAATTATCATATCCAATGAAATACTTCGTTCTTACCCCCTTGCTCCTCTTATTGATCTGCAGCTCCGCCTTTTCGCAGAGGCGAAAGCAGAAGGCCCCCCAACCCGTGCTCTCCGACACCCTGTACCAGGGGGTTAAATGGCGGAATATCGGACCCTTCCGCGGTGGCAGATCGGTCGCCGTTACGGGGGTGGTATCCCAGCCCGGCACCTATTATATGGGGGGTACCGGCGGCGGGGTCTGGAAGACCACAGATGATGGCATGCACTGGCGCAATGTATCGGACGGGTTCTTTAAAACCGGAACGGTGGGGGCCATTGCGGTTTCTCAGAGCAACCCCAATATCGTGCTGGTGGGCATGGGCGAACATGCAGCCCGGGGCGTGATGACCTCCATGGGGGACGGGCTGTACCTCTCACGGGACGCCGGCAAGACCTGGAAACACCTCGGCCTGGACGACAGCCGGCATATTTCGGATGTGATTATCCATCCCACGGACGAAAACCGCTTCTATGTCTCGGTTCAGGGCGCCCAGTACGGGCCTTCCGAAACCAGGGGAATCTATCGCTCCCTGGACGGGGGAACCACCTGGGAACGCACCCTCTATGTAAACCCAACCACAGGGGCCTCGTCCCTGACCATGGACCCGAACAACCCTTTGGTCCTCTATGCGGCCATGTGGGAACATCAGCGCTATCCCTGGACGATGAAATCCGGCGGCCCGGGTTCGGGACTCTACAAATCCTCTGATGGGGGCGCTACCTGGCAACAGCTGAAAGACGGCCTTCCAAAGGTCTTCGGAAAGGCCGGGGTATCCGCCTCAGGCGCCAGGCCTGATCTGGTCTATGCCGTTATCGAGGCCGAAGGGGAAAAAGCGGGCGTTTACCGGTCTGATGACGGGGGCAAAAAGTGGCGGCAGGTAAATAAAGACCGCATCAACATTACCCGGTCCTGGTACTATATGGAGATTTTTGCGGACCCGCAGAATGCCGAAATCGTCTACGTCCTCAATGCACCTGTGACGCGTTCGATCGACGGGGGCAAGACCTTTCAGCCCCTTCCGACCCCCCATGGGGACAACCACGACCTGTGGATTCACCCACAGGACAACCAGCGGATGATCAATGCCAACGACGGGGGTGCGAACGTCTCCAACAACGGGGGAAAAAGCTGGAGCACCCAGGAAAACCAGCCCACCTCACAGTTCTACCGGGTGATCACGGACAACCAGTTCCCCTACTATGTCTATGGCGGGCAACAGGACAATTCGGCCATTGCCATCCTGAGCCGGACCAACGACGGCGGGGTGGACTGGAAGGACTGGTATTCCGTCGCGGGATGTGAGAGTGCCTACCTCGCCTTTGACCCGGACAACCCGGAGGTGATTTTTGGCGGGTGCTACCAGGGGATTATCGAGAAGTGGGTAAAAGCTACGCAGGAAAGCAAGCCAATAAAGGAATATCCGGAGCTTTCCCTGGGCAATACCCCCCAGGATTTCAAATACCGGTACAACTGGAACGCCCCTATTATTGCCGACCCCCACGACCCTTCTGTGATCTATCACGCGGGCAATGTGGTTTTCAGGTCGGAAAATGCGGGGCAGTCCTGGAAGGTCATCAGTCCGGACCTCACCAGAAATGACCCTGACAAACAGGGGCCCGGGGGGATCCCCTTTACCAATGAAGCCGCAGGGGGCGAAAATTACAACACCCTGATGTACCTGGCCGCCTCCCCCCATGAAAAAGGGGTGCTTTGGGCCGGTAGCGATGACGGCCTGGTCCACCTGACCCGCAACGGAGGGGAGTCATGGGAAAACGTGACCCCGGCGGGCATGGAGGAAGGGATTGTCAACAGCATCGAAGTCTCCCCCCACGATCCGGGAACGGCCTATGTCACCCTGATGCGGTACAAGTTCATGGACCTGAATCCCTATGTCTTCCGGACTTCGGATTACGGGGCCAGCTGGGAGCTGGTCGTCAACGGGTTCAACGACCCTCACGGATTTGTGCGCGTGGTTCGGGAAGATCCGAAACGAAAGGGATTGCTCTATGCGGGGACCGAGACCGGGGTGTACGTCTCCCTGGATTCCGGGGGCTTCTGGCAGCCCTTCCAGCTGAACCTTCCGGTGGTGCCGGTCAACGACCTCACCTTCCGCCACAACGACCTGATCGCAGCGACGGCGGGGCGCTCTTTCTGGATCCTCGATGACCTCTCTTTCCTCCAACAGGAAAAGTCCCCGGAGGACCCGCTCTTCTTGGCAAAACCAAGGGACACCTATCTCTTTACCGGGGGGTATTCGGAAAACCCGTCCCCCGGCCAGGGACAGAACCCGAAGTCCGGGGTCATCCTGGATTATTACCTGGCTTCCCTGCCGGATTCTTCCGGGGTCACTTTGGAAATCCTCGAAGGGCAAAAGGTGATCCGAACCTACTCCAGCCAGGGGCAGAAGGATTTTAAATCCTGGCCCGGGGGGCCGCCCAAGCCGGAAATACTGCCCGCCAAACCAGGGTACAACCGCTTTGTTTGGGATTTTCGAAGGGAGACCCTCCCGGCGGTGGAAAATGTTTTTGTGATGGGCGATTACCGCGGGTCACGGGTGGCCCCGGGGGTCTATACGATCCGGCTGACGCAAGGGGGTGCCCAGACGGAAAAGCAGGTAACCCTCCTCCCCCACCCCAAAATTGAGGCGTCGCCGGCCGCCTACGCCGAGCAGCAGGAGGCCCTGGCCCGAATCGACGGCGCATTGGATGAGATGCATACGGCCGTAACCCAGTTGCGGGGGGTAAAGGGCCAACTGAAGGCGCACCAATCCCTGCTGGAGAACCAAACAAAGGCGGAACCCCTTCTCGAAAAGGGCGCCGCGCTGCAGGAGGCGATTACCACCTGGGAAGAAACCCTTATACAACCCCGGCAGAAAACCTTCCAGGATGTCATCAACTTCAACAACAAACTCAATGCAGAACTGATGGAACTCCGGTCGTATATCGGTGTTGCGGAGCCCGAACTGACCGAAGGGGCTAAAGAACGCCTCTCAGACCTGATCGGCCAGTGGGACAAAATGTCTCGCGAAAAGGAGGCCATTGTGACAAAAGGAATGGCAGATTACAATGCGCTGTACCGGCAACTGGAACTCCCCGCCCTGATTGTGGAAGAAAAATAACAGGGTCGGTCCCCGAATGCAGGGGCCCGGGACTGCGCGCAGTCCCGGGCCCTTCATTTCCTATGCTGTGGTAAGCCCTTCGTCAGGCTGTTACTGCCAGTTCTGTGAACTCAGCTTAAGCGCAGCCACAACGATATCCTTCCGGCTGATTTGCCCGACCAGCAAGCCGTCTTTCATCACAGGGAGGCGCCTGCGGTTGTTTTTGTGAAAAACCCCTGCGGCGTCGAAGATGCTCGTGTCGTGGGGAATGGTCTCCACTTCCTTGGACATATATTTTTCAACGCTTTTGTCCATAATCGGCTGGTTGAAATACCGGCTTTCGGAAATCTGTTTCATACAATCCGCCTCTGAGATGATCCCGACCAGGAATCCGTTGTCGTCCAGAACGGGACCCCCGGAAATCCTGTGATTGGCAAAGGCTTCCATAACCTCGAGGATGGACTGTTCGGGATGGAAGGTGATCAATTTTTTGGACATATAGTCCGAGACCAGGATAGGGGCATCAAATTCCTTTTTCGATCCCTCCTTGGCCCGGCGACCCTGAAAACTTTTTATTCCCATGACCTTGAGATTTTAGAATAGTTCTAATTAAATATACCAAATTCCGGCAGATTTCCTAAAATTATACGTGCAAATCCGCCTTCCTGCCGGAAATTCTTACATTTAAATACAAAGCAATTACATGAAACCTACAACTTCCGTACTCACTTTATTACTCCTGCTGGGTCTGGGGTACTGGTCCTTCCTGGGAAACAGGCCCACGGCCCGCCCTGACCTGGACATGGCGGAAACCTCCTTTTCCACCGACCGGGCCATGGAATATGTGAAGGAAGTTTCAAAAGCCCCGCATGCAGTCGGATTCCCCGCCCACGCCGGGGTGAGGGAATACCTCATGGCGCAGCTGAAGTCCCTGGGCCTCCAGCCCCAGTTGCAAAGCGGTTACAGTTCCGGGGACAAAGGCACCGTGAGCAGGGCGATCAACATCCTCGCCCGCATTGAGGGCTCCGGGACCGGCAAGGCCCTGCTGCTGCTGTCCCATTACGACAGCCAGCCCCACTCCTCTTTCGGGGCGAGCGATGCAGGCAGCGGGGTCGCAACCATCCTGGAAGGGGTTCGCGCCTATCTGGCCTCGGGCAAACAACCTGTCAACGACATCGTCCTGCTCTTCTCGGACGCAGAGGAACTGGGCCTGAATGGAGCGAAATTATTCGTAAACAGCCACCCCTGGGCGAAGGATGTGGGCCTTGTCCTGAATTTTGAAGCCCGGGGGAGTGGCGGCCCTTCCATCATGCTCGTGGAGACCAACCGGGGCAATGCCAAAATGATTGAGGGCTTCAAGGAGGCCAATCCCGAATATCCGGTGGCTAATTCCCTGTTGTACAGTATTTATAAAATGCTTCCCAATGACACAGATCTCACCGTTTTTCGTGAGGATGCGGACATTGAGGGGTTTAATTTCGCCTTTATCGATGACCACTTCGACTACCATACCGCCCTGGATACCCAGCCCCGGCTGGACCGGGAAACGCTGGCCCACCAGGGATCCTACCTGATGCCCCTGCTGGAATACTTCGGCACCGCAGACCTGACCGATTTGAAAAGCCTCAATGAGGATGTTTATTTCAACGTCCCCGTATTCCGGCTTATTTCGTATCCCTTTGAATGGATCTGGCCGATGATGGCAACAGGCTTGCTGATGTTCCTCCTCCTTCTGGCTTACGGGCTCAAAAGGAAGCGGCTAGGTGCAAGGGGGATGCTGACCGGCCTGCTCCCACTTCTTATCTCCCTGCTGATCAATGGGCTCCTGGGCTACTTCTCCTGGCCCTTCCTGAAAGTGCTGTACCCACAGTATTCAGATATGCTGCACGGGTTTACCTATAATGGCTATTTCTATATCGCAGCCATGGCAACCCTCGCCATAGCGGTCTGTTTCCGGGTGTATTCGCATTTCCGCAGCGTCCCCCTGCGCGAACTGCTGGCCGCCCCAATCCTGATCTGGCTGCTCCTCTGCGGGGCGCTCTGCCACTACCTGCCCGGTGGCGCCTTCTTTATCATCCCGGTCTACGGCGGGTTGCTCGCCTGGATGATCCTCATTTCACAGGACAACCCAAACCCCTACCTCCTTGTCCTGCTGGGTGTCCCGGCCCTCTGGATCTTTACCCCCATGGCAAAAATGTTCCCTGTGGGGCTGGGCCTCAAAATGCTCGTCGCGACCAGCCTGCTTACCACACTGATTTTTTTCCTGCTCCTGCCGGTTTGCGGAGGCTACCCTAAAAAGAGGCACTATGCCAACGCGGTCTTCCTCGTTTTTCTCGGGCTCTTCCTCGGGGCACACCTGCAGGGCAGCTTCACGCCAGAGCGTCCAAAACCCACCAGCCTGATGTACGTTAAAAACCTCGACACGGACAAGGCGTTCTGGGCGACCTATGAAAAATCCCCTTCTCCCTGGACCAGGGCCTACCTGGGCGAGGACCCGGCGCCCCCGGACGAAGAGGCGCCAAAAACCCTGAGCAGCAAGTACAGCACGGGCGTTGCCTATCTGAAACCGGCGCCGGTAAAGGCCATTGCCCCTTTTGAAATCAGCATCCTTACGGATACGCTTATCGGGGGGAACCGGCATCTGCACCTGAACATTGCCCCGGGACGGGATGTCAACCGCCTGGAAGTTTTTGCCAGCCTGACACCCGTGCTTGAGGCCTCCGTCAACGGCGCGGACCTGCCTTCCCACTATTTGCAAAACAGGGGGCAAAACCGCTTGTTCACCCACTACATCAGCGACAATGAGTCAACGGATCTGCGTTTGGTCTTCGCGGAAGGGGCTCCCCTGGAACTGACCCTGTACGAGGCCTCGAACGACCTCCTGGACAACCCCGACTTCAGCATCCCCCCACGGCCTGCGGACCAGATCCCGATGCCTTTTGTCCTCAATGACGCGGTAGTCCTGGTCAAAACCCTGAGGTTTGAGTAGGTGTTTTGGAGTTCTGGGGTGCGGCTGGTTGGGGACTCCCCTGGCCCAGCGACTGATCCGAAAGGGATACCGCATAAAGGGAAGCACCACCAGCGTCGCGAAGTTGCCCCAATTGTCGGAAATGGGGATCGAGGCCTATGAAATCCGGCTGGGAAACCAGGCGATCGAAGGGGATATTGCCGGCTTCCTGAAAGGGCTGGATGGGCTTGTGCTGAACATCCCCCCGGGCCTTCGGTCAGATCCGGATGCTGATTTTACGGGCCGCATCAGGATGCTGGAACCCCGCCTGGAGGCCGCGGGCATCCCCCACCTGATCTTTGTGAGCAGTACTTCGGTCTACGGGGATGCCCGGGGAAGTGTCTCTGAAACAGACCTCCCAGTACCGGACACGGAGACAGGCCGTCAGCTATTGCAGGCCGAGTCCCTTGTGCTTTCCAACACCACCCGTACCAACCAGGTACTGCGCCCCGGAGGCCTTTTAGGCCCGGACCGCCACCCTGTCTTTACCCTGAGCGGACGGGTGCTCTCATCCGGGGGAACCGACAGGGTAAACCTGGTTCGCCTCGGTGACCTGCTGGATATCCTGGAGCTGCTCCTCACGGGGGGCCTGCCTTCCGGGATCTACAACGCCGTATATCCCGAGCATCCCCTGAAAAAGGAGTACTACGCCCGGGAGGCCTCCTCCTTCGGCATTCCTCCCCCCTCCTACTCCCCTTCCGGGCTATCCCCCGGGGGGAAAATTGTCCGGTGCCATGCGCTGGGCGCCGCCGGTTATTCCTTTTCACATTCGATATGGACTGAAAACCCCCATGGACGTACAGGTGGTTCCCCGGGGCGGTAGTGGATTGCCCTCCAGGTGAATAAAACCCTTCCAGAAGGAGGGCCGGGGGTACCCGAACGAAAAAAATAGCTTAGTTTTGCGCTCCGGAATCAATTGTACCCGACATGAAGAAATTACTGCTTATCGGCATCGCCGCCCTGATCCTGCCCCTTCGCTCCGGGGCACAGCAAGACCTTAAAAAACACTATCAGCAGTTCTACAAACAAATGCTGCTGCAGGGGGACGTACAGGGAGTGATCAACGCCCTTACCCACCTGAACGTCCTGGACCCCTCCCAGGAGCGCAGGGATACACTCGCACTGGTTTACAGCAACAACAACCAGCACATACAGGCCCTTAACCTGACGGGGATCGAAGTGAACCCCCAGGATTCTGACCTGGCCCTTCAGGTGAAAGCGATTTCCCTCAAAGCCCTTAACCAGCCCGGGCGGGCCGTGGAGCATTTCAAACTGATGTTCGAGCGCGCACCGAATCCGTATGTGGCCTATGAACTTGCTGACCTGAAAATCCAGGTCGGGGACAGCCCGGGGTCACTTTCCGATATCGAATACGGGATTGCCAATGCGACAGAGGAGATGAAATACGCCTTTTACGAACGACAGCAGCCTTATGAAGTCCCGTTAAAAGCTGCCTTTGTCCACCTGAAAGGCCTCGCGCAGTACAATATCGATAAAAACAATATCGACCAGGCGATCGCGAGTTTTGACGAGGCCCTTAAAATGGCGCCCAACTTCAACCTGGCCAGTCTGAGCAAACAGGCACTGGAGTCGCGGAAAAATACCGAAAAATAGGAGTTGTAACCTCGCCGCCGGGTACGTTAGGGAACCTTTGGTTCCGGCATTTCAGCCAACAAATCACGAAACCCAAGGGCCACCCCGTTGGTCCAGCCAAAGCCGTCCTGGGTGGGGTACTCCCCCCCGCCCGAAAGCAGGGTGGTATCCACCACATTGTACTTCTCCATCATCTTGCCTTCCCCCCGGTACACCCTGTCGTTCAGGGCGAGCCAGCGCTGCATGATCTCCCGCGCCTCTTCGGTGTACCCGTAGTTCATAAGCCCCCTTACGGCCATCCACTGGAGCGGGGCCCATCCATTGGGGGCATCCCATTGCTGGCCGGTTACGCGAAGGGTGGTTACAAGCCCTCCGGGCTTGAGGAAGTCTTCCATCAGGCGGTCCCGCACCTTTTTGGCCTGGGCATCGCTGGCAATCCCGAAGTAAAGGGGATAGACGCCCCCCAGGGTAACTTCCCCGCACCGGCTGTTGCTCACATAATTAAAATCCTTGTAAAACCCCTCCTGCGGATCCCACATCATTTTATTGATGAGTTCCTTCCGGCGCATCGCCCGTTCGGTGTACCGGGCCGCGGCAACCTCGTCCCCCTGTTTGCGGAACCCCTCGGCGAGCTGCACTTCCATGGAATATATCAGGGCGTTTAAATCCACGGGCAACAAATGGGCTGTTTCTGTCGAGGCGAATTCTCCTTCCCTCGCGTACCACCGGCTGCTGAAATCCCAGCCGGAAGCGGCCGCGGCGCGCAGATGCGCATAGAGATCGCTCCTTTGTCCCTGGGGGAGGTTTTCGGCGAGTTTCACGTCTTCTCCATAGGATTCAGGCCTGGGCGTACGGGCGCTGTCCCAATAGCGGTTCATAAACCTGCCCGCTCCTGTTCTGACAACCCGCAGGGCTGCAGTATCCGACTCCAGGGAACCGGCCCCCTGCATCCAGTATTCGTATTCCTTTTCCACCTGCCCCAAATACTCCTGGGCGAGCTCAGGTTCCTTCTGGCTCAGCAGGGATACCATTTGCGCAAAAAAAGGAGGCTGGGAACGGGTCAGGTAATAGTCCCTCGTCCCATTCGGGATAAACCCTACCGAGTCGATCAGGTGGGCAAAATTGGCCAGCATGTTCCGCGCGATCCCCATACGGTTGTCAGACACCAGGCCGATCATGGTAAAATAGCTGTCCCAATAGTAAATTTCCTTGAAACGGCCCCCGGGGACAATATAAGGATAGGGAAGGGGGATTCGGGAGGAATTCGGGTCCGGGGTGTCCGGCCCGCGCCCCAGGACATCCCACATCGCACTGATATGCGAATACATATCCCTGTTCCTGTCTGTTTCAAAAGCGGGTCTGTTGAGTCCCGGGTCCCTGAAGTGGGCATCCACAAATTCCGAAAGGTCGAAGCCGGGGCGTTCCCGTTCGGACAAATAGCGATTGGCCAGCGTCCTGAAATCGGCATCCCGCTCGAGGTCCACAAAGGTTTTGGAATCCTCGAACAGATGGGCAAGCTGAACATCTTTGAAGAGTTCGGTTTCGTAAAAGGTCTCCGCTGAATCCGTGAGATCGGGTGAGGTGCGGCACTGTACAAGTGCCAGGGAGATCAGGGAGCAAAGGAGGATGATTCTCGTTCTCATAGGAAATCCGGGCTTACTGTTTTTGACCTGCTGCCAGGGACTTTATAAGCAGGCTGTCACTTTCTTTTTTGAGGGAAATAGCCCCCTCCACACGATCATTGGGCATGGTCATCGAAAGCACGTAATGTGCAACTTTCCACGTGCCCCCTTCCCGGATCAGGACGCCCGAACCCCTGCAGAGCTGCATCCAGGTATCGAGGAGTTCATCGAACCAGGCCGTTTCACCTGAGGGACTGAAATAAATATGCCGTTCCACCGGGGTAAAGGCCCAGGCCTTTCCCTTGTCGAAATAGGGTTTGGAAAACGCCATGAATTCCTCCCTGCCCCAATGTTCGCCCGCATCCGTGCCGACGAACACAGCCTCCCGGCTCATCAGGCCGAAATAGGCGTCGAAATCGGCATCGGCAGCCGCCTTATGCCAGGCATTCAACAGGTTTTGTATCGCTTCTTCCTCCCGCTCCTGGGCATAGCTCCCAAGGGTAAGGGCCATAAACAGCAGGGTGAAATATCTAGTCATCTCCAAACAGGTCAGGGGTTAGGGTATTGTTTACGATTACGTTGAATTGCTGCCGCAGGGCGTTATAGGCTTCCATAAGCTCAGAAACAGGTTCCTGGTAATCCAGGCGGTAGTAATTGGCCGCCTCCAGCTTTTTCAGGTAGGTGCGCAGGACCTTTTGCCTGCTGCGCACCGAAGGCTTCTCAAAAGGTTCCGGAAAAGCGTTTTCCTCCAATTGCTGACAGATCTGGTTCAGTTCCTCCAAAAGCAATTCCATCTCCTCCCGGCTCTTTACTCCCGCCAGTGCGGGCAACCGTTTCTCAAGGGCCATGTACTGAGGCCAGGCGTCGAGGACTTCCCGCGCCCGTGGGTCCACCCTGACGAGTTCGGGAAGGGTGCTGATTTCCGCTTCGATTATCGAACCAGCCCCTTCGGCCTCCTCAGGCCCGGGAGACCTGCAGCCGAGCAGCGCCAGAACACTCAACGCGCAAATTGCGAATTTGGTCATAGGACGAATGTACAAATTTTAAGAACAGTTATCTTTACACCCAACATCGGGAAACGACCTCAATTTATGTCAAAAAAAATAGCAATTCTGGGGGCCTGCGGGCAAATCGGTACAGAACTGACCCTGGCGCTCCGGGCCCGTCATGGATCGGAATCCGTCATTGCGAGTGACATCCGGGAGGGAGTCCCCGAGCTAATGGAATCCGGGCCCTTTGTAGCCCTGGACGCAACGGACGCCGGGGCCCTCGAAAACCTCTTCAGGGAGGCCCGGGTTAGCGAGGTCTACCTGATGGCGGCCATGCTGAGCGCAAACGCGGAAAAATCCCCGGCCAGGGCATGGGATTTGAACATGACTTCCCTTTTGAACGTCCTGGAACTGGGAAGGAAAAACCTCTTTTCCAAACTTTTCTGGCCTTCCAGCATTGCTGTGTTTGGCCCGGACACCCCCAAGAGGAATACACCCCAATCCACGGTAATGGAACCGACCACGGTGTACGGGATCAGCAAGCTGGCCGGTGAAGGGTGGGTTTCCTACTACCACAGGAAATTCGGGGTGGACGTGCGGAGCATCCGGTACCCGGGCCTTATCAGCTGGAAAACCCAGCCTGGGGGCGGCACCACGGATTACGCCGTTGAAATCTTTCACGAGGCATTGAAAAAGGGGCATTATACGTGTTTTTTGAAAGAAGATACAGCCCTGCCCATGATGTATATGACCGATGCGATCGAAGCCACCCTGAAACTGATGGATGCCCCGTCAGAGGCCCTTAGCGTGCGGACCTCGTACAACCTTGGGGGGATCAGTTTTACACCGGATGAACTGGCCGGGAGCATCGGGAACCGGCTGCCTGATTTCAAAATCGACTATGCCCCGGACTTCCGCCAGGAGATTGCCGATTCCTGGCCCGAATCTGTGGACGATTCGCGTGCCCGTCAGGACTGGGGGTGGGAACCCCGCTTTGACCTCGACAAAACGACGGGGGAAATGCTGGCGCACCTCAGCAATACAGTCTAGCTCGCTTCGAGGGGTTTAAAGGAGAATTTTAATTTTTTCTCCACGGCCATGATCATCTCCATGGCAATGTCCTTGCCCGTGGCCCCCTCTATCCCCTCGAGTCCGGGGGAGGAATTGACTTCCAGGAGCATGGGGCCCCGGTTGGAACGGATGATATCGACCCCGGCCACCGACAGGTTGAGTGCCTTCGCTGCCTTGATGGCCAGTTTCCGTTCTTCAGCCGTGATCTTGACCCGTCCGGCCTTACCCCCCTGATGGATGTTTGCCCTGAATTCCCCCTTTTCAGCCTGCCGCTGCATGGAGGCCACTACTTTTCCATCGATGACAAAGCAACGGATGTCCTGACCATTGGCCTCCTTGATGAATTCCTGGACCAGGATGTTCGTCTGCACGCTCTTGAAGGCATTGATCACGCTCTCCGCGGCCTTGTTGGTCTCGGCAAGGACCACGCCTTTCCCCTGGGTGCTCTCCAGGAGCTTGATGATCAGGGGCGCCCCGTTGACCATCTTGATCAGGTCCTTGGTGTCATTCGGCGACTTGGCGAAACCGGTTATGGGAATATGCAGGTCGTGCAGGGCAAAGAGCTGGGAGGCAAAGAGCTTGTCCCGGGACCGGGTGATGGAATCCGCCGAATTCTGGCAATACACCCCCAGGTTCTGAAACTGCCGGATCAGGGCGCAGCCATAAAAGGTCACTGCGGGTTTGATTCTCGGAATGATGGCATCAAACTCGTTGAGGATATTGCCCCCTCGGTACCGGATCTCCGGGGATTTGGTGTCCAGTCGCATGTAGACCAGTTCCACATTGAGGAAGACGATTTCATGGCCCCGCTCCTTGGCCGCCTCCATGATGCGGCGATTGCTGTACAGGTTGGGGTTGCTGGCCAAAAGGGCAATCCGAAGGCCCGTACGCTGCTGCATGTAAGGGGCATACAGGTCGTTGAGGGTATCCTCTGAAAAGTCCCCCTGCAGGGCTGACTTAGCCGGGTCCACCAGGTAACGGCCGGAAAGCGCCTCCCTGCCCAGGAGCATCCGGTACTCCATGGAATCCCGGCTGGCAAGGGTGAGTTCAATCGGGAAGCTGTCCTTCCCCAGGGTCAGCCTGGTCCGGATCACCAACCGCTCTTCCGATATGCCCGTCGACCCGCGGACCATCCGGCGATCGATGAGCCGTGCCGAACAGGGGATCGCAATGCTGCGGTTGTGCTGCAGGGGATGGACTTCGAAGGTTACCCATTCCTCCCCATGCCGCATCACAATCTTGGTGTTCATCGCCTGAAGGGAAGAGGTTCGGGCTCCGCTGTCCACGCGTGCGCGGATGGCGGGAATCCCCAGGTCTTCAAAAACACACCACTCGTCATTGCCGAGCACTTTCAATTCTTCCATTTCAATATTCGTTTTGATGGGGTGGAAGCGTGGGGCTCCTGATTCAGATTGATTCCCTTATGGAAACGACGGCGGGTCTGCCCCTGGCCGTTTTCCGCAAAATGGCAGAGGTTCTATCGGATACGTGCTAGGAAAACGGGGGTTATTCCTCCTCCTCCTGGGGGATATCGATATCCGGGATGGCATCCGGATCGTCTTCCTTGAAATCCGTATAATCATCCTCGTCATAGGTCGCCATGGTGCGCTCGAGTTTCGCACTGATTTTGACGAGGTACTTGGTGTCCTCCGTAACGACCTCGACAGCTTCAATCCGCTCCCCGTTGGCATTCCGGAACGAAATTACGTTTTCGTCGTCATACCCATCGGGATACCGCTCCACAAGAAGCTTAAGTACCTGCGGGGTAAGTTTTTTAAAATCTACAATGACACGCCTGAGACCATCCATAATTACATGTTCAAAAGATAGGCAAAAATCAGGGGCGCGACAATAGTGGCGTCGCTTTCAATCACAAATTTAGGGGTGTCGATACCGAGTTTCCCCCAGGTAATCTTCTCATTCGGTATGGCCCCGGAATAGGAACCATAGCTCGTGGTGCTGTCGCTGATCTGGCAGAAATAGCTCCAGAAAGGGGTCTCCGTGCGCTCCAAATCCTGATAGAGCATGGGTACCACGCAAATCGGAAAATCCCCGGCAATCCCCCCCCCGATCTGGAAGAAGCCTATTCCGTTTTCAGAATTGCCTGTATACCACTCAGCGAGGTAGGTCATGTATTCAATACCGGAACGCATGGTCCGGGCCGACAGCTCGCCCTTTATGACATAGGAGGCAAAGATGTTCCCCATGGTGCTGTCCTCCCACCCCGGGCATACCAGGGGGAGGTTTTTTTCGGCTGCGGCGTACATCCATGAATCCTTAAGGTCTATCTCGTAATAAGGCTCAAGCACCCCTGAGAGCAGGAGCTTATACATAAATTCATGTGGGAAATAACGCTCCCCGGCCTCTTCTGCATCCTTCCAGATTTTGAAAATATGCTTCTGCAGCCTGCGGAAAGCTTCCTCCTCGGGGATACAGGTGTCCGTTACCCGGTTTAACCCCTTTTCCAGCAGTTCCCATTCCTCTTCAGGGCTGAGGTCGCGGTAGTTGGGCAGCCGCTTGTAGTGTGAATGGGCGACCAGGTTCATCACATCTTCCTCCAGGTTGGCCCCCGTGCAGGAGATAATATGCACCTTGTCCTGCCGGATCATTTCGGCAAAAATCTTACCCAGTTCGGCTGTGCTCATGGCCCCGGCCATACTTACCAGCATGCGGGCCCCATTGTCCAGCTGTTCCTGATACCCCTTAGCGGCGTCGAGCAGGGCGGCCGCATTGAAGTGCTTGAAATACCGGGTAATAAATTCTGTAACCGGGGCGTTAGTAGGCATCGTCGTCAAATTTTGAATTGGCATTCGCCTTTCGCCCCTCGAACTGATCCCCGGCCTCGTCGTCGAAATCCAGCTTGGATTCCTGTTCCCGGTATTTATAACTCAGCATCTTGTAATAGAGCTTGGCCGCCAGAAAATCGGGGGAACGGTCCTGCGGGTTCGGGCACAGTTCCACCAGGTCAAAACCGACAACTTCCTTTTCCTCAAATACCTTTTGCAGGAATTCCAGCGTCTCGTACCACAAAAGCCCCCCGGGCTCGGGGGTTCCCGTAGAAGGCATGATGGAAGGATCAAGGGCGTCCAGGTCAAAGGTGATGTAGACCTTATCCGTCATCAGGTCGACTGCTTTATCCATCCAGAACTCGTCGAGGACCATTTCGTGGGCAAAAAAGGTCTTTTCGGGATCCATATAGGTCTTCTCGATGGCATCCATGCTCCGGATGCCAACCTGGATCAGGTTGGTGTTCTGGGAAGCCTCGTGCATCGCACAGGCGTGGTTGTAGGGGCTTCCCATATAGGATTTCCTCAGGTCCGCATGGGCGTCGATCTGCAGGACGGTGAGGTTGTCGAAGCACTCGTTGAAGGCGCGGATCGCCCCAATGGAAATAGAGTGCTCTCCTCCCACCAGGGTTACGAAATGGCTCCGTTTGATGTACTCCTTGGCGACCTCGTGGACGCGCTTTACCATATCTTCCGGATCCTTGTCCCCTGTTACGGGGGGCGCGAGGTAAATCCCCTGCCTGTAGACCTCCGTACCAGTCTCGATGTCGTAGAGTTCCATATTCTCCGCAGCTTCCAAAAAAGCCTCGGGACCTTTGTCTGAGCCTTTGCCCCAGGTTGTGGTTCCATCGAAAGGAACAGGGATCAGGACTACTTCCGCCGTCTCAGGTTGGCCAAACTCCGCAGGGATCCCCGCGAAGGTTGCTTTACTTTTCATTTTAGTAAGGGTTTATTTAGAATAAGTGATTCTTGATCTTCCGGCTCGTCCGCCTCGTGGAATTCGACTTCCGGGCGGTAGCCGAGGATCCTCAGGTTTTCCTCTGCACTCTGCTGGTCCCTGAACAGGGATACGTGAAAGGTTCCCTTTTCGTCCTTGTCGATCAGCAAATGCTTCGGGTAGGGGATCAGGCAATGCTGAAGGCCGCCGTAACCCCCGATGGTTTCCTGGTAAGCCCCTGTATTGAAAAAAGCGATATAAAGGGGGCGTTCGGGCCGGTATTCCGGCATATAGATGGCGTTCACATCCTGCTGGCTGTTGTAATAGTCGTCGCTGTCGCAGGTGAGTCCCCCCAGCAGCACCCGCTCGTATTTGTCATTCCACCTGTTGATGGGCAACATGATAAAACGGCGGTTGATCGCCCAGGAATCCGGCAGGGTGGTAATGAAAGAAGAGTCAATCATATTCCACTTCTCCCGGTCGTTCTGTTGCTTCTGATAGAGGATCTGGTAGATGGCGCCACCGCTTTCCCCCACAGTAAAGCTCCCGAATTCCGTAAAGATATCCGGAACAGGAACCCCGGCTTCCTCGCAGGCAAGGTTGATCTGGTTCACGATCTCATCCACCATGTACTGGTAATCGTACTCGAAGGAAAGGGAATTTTTGGTCGGAAACCCGCCGCCGATGTTGAGGCTGTCCAGGGTGGGGCAGCGCTTTTTCAGGCTGACATACACCTTGAGGCATTTCAGCAACTCATTCCAGTAATAGGAGGTGTCCCTGATGCCGGTATTGATGAAAAAATGGAGCATTTTGAGCTCGGCCTGGGGGTTTTCCTTCAGGTTTTTCTCGTAAAATGGGACAATGTCCTTATACCCTATGCCGAGGCGGGAAGTGTAGAATTCGAATTTGGGTTCCTCCTCGGAAGCGATGCGGATGCCCACTTTGAATTTGTCATCAATGCTGTCCGCGAGCAACCCGAGTTCCTCGTAATTATCCAGGATAGGGATGCAGTTCCGCTGGCCGCCGTTGATCAGGTTGGCGATATTCTCGATGTACGCATCCCGTTTGAACCCGTTGCAGATGACATAGGTATCCCGGTTGATAAGGCCTTCCCGAATGAGCTCTTCGACGATCTTGATATCAAACGCTGATGAAGTCTCGATGTGGATATCGTTCTTAAGAGCTTCGTCCAGCACGTAACGGAAATGGGAGCTCTTGGTGCAATAGCAGTAATAGTACTTCCCCTGGTATCCGTATTTTTTCATCGCCGAAGCAAACCAGTCCTTGGCGCGGCCTATGTTTTCGGAAATCTTTGGCAGGTAGGTAAACTTCAGGGGGCTGCCGTACCGGGCTACGAGTTCGTTCAGGTCCAGGCCGTGGAACAACAAATGCGAATTGTCCAGGCTGAACTCCTCCGTCGGAAAATCATAAGTCTGTTCAATCAAATCTCTGAAGCGGACATTCATTCTTAAAACGTATAAAGGGGATTATGGGTTAAGGAAAATGGCCCTTCCGTGAAAAGCAAAGGATGCTGTGTAAATCCCATGGCGGACGCGTTAAATCCCACTGCAGTACCGCATGCAAAAACCGCAGGACAAGGTCCTGTGGGAGTTCTCGTTAGATGTCGGTTTTCCGTGCCAAAGGGCCTTTGCGGGAACGACTCCTTGGATCCCAGTAAACCTAACCAAAAAAAATGTTTCACTCTGTTCAGCCATAAACCAGAATGAAACTGGTTTACTTATGCAAATGAAGACATTTTTGCTTAAAATCAAAGAAAATGGAAAAAAAATATGGGCAAAATCTATTATATTCTATATCAATCATTTA
>CAZUZE010000006.1:0-23339 GCA_964624565.1 uncultured Robiginitalea sp. | reverse complement strand
GATGAATTCAAAACTGGCTTGCACCTCTGAAAGTACCTCCGTACAGGCGGCGTCTGCCTCCTCGGTCCCTATGGCCACCACCCGCCTTATGGTGGTTCCCTCCGGAAGGACGTCAAAACCGGCAAATTCCGTGCATCCGTTCGGTATGAGCACCGTTACCCCTATTTCATAGGTTTCGCTCAAACGGAATTCTTCGGGCATGTCCACGGTGGCTGTGGTCAGCGACACAAAGTGATAGCTCACCTCATCCTCCCCGATGTCACAAGCGCTTAACACCAGGAGGGGCAAAATAAATTTAAGTGCATTCCAGAGCGATCTCATAGGCCTGTATTCCCGCAAACTCCACCCTAATAGATGGGATGGAGTGCCAAAGGTTGCTTGGAAGAGGAAGGAATATGCGGCGGGCGTCCTAAGCCTGAACAGCCTCGATGGCCTCCTTGATCTTTCCCTCTAACTCCTCCATGAGTTCCGGATTATCGAGAAGCAGGGTCTTGACCGCATCACGGCCCTGTCCTAGTTTGGTGTCCCCATAGCTGAACCAGGAACCACTTTTCTTGATGATCTCATAGGCTACCCCCAGATCGAGGATTTCACCAATTTTGGAAATCCCCTCTCCGTACATAATGTCGAATTCAGCCATCTTAAAGGGGGGGGCCACTTTGTTTTTGACCACCTTCACACGGGTCTTGTTCCCCTGAACGTTGCCATCGGTATCTTTAATCTGCGTCGAACGGCGAATATCAAGGCGGACCGAAGCATAGAATTTCAGTGCATTTCCACCGGTCGTCGTTTCAGGGTTCCCAAACATCACCCCTATTTTTTCGCGCAACTGGTTGATGAAGATAACGGTGCAGTGTGTTTTACTGATGGAACCTGTGAGCTTCCGAAGGGCCTGGGACATCAGGCGCGCGTGCAACCCTACTTTGGAATCTCCCATTTCGCCTTCGATTTCACTCTTAGGGGTCAGCGCAGCGACCGAATCGATGATCACAATGTCGATAGCGCCTGAGCGGATCAGGTTGTCGGCGATTTCGAGGGCCTGTTCCCCGTGATCCGGTTGCGAAATAATCAGGTTGTCGATATCCACCCCGAGCTTCTCGGCATAAAACCTGTCAAAGGCGTGCTCGGCATCGATAAAAGCTGCGATGCCTCCGGCCTTCTGAGCCTCGGCAATGGCGTGCAGTGTCAGCGTGGTCTTCCCGGAAGACTCGGGCCCGTAGATCTCGATGACCCGTCCCCTCGGATACCCCCCTACGCCGAGTGCAAGATCGAGCCCCAGGGATCCGGAAGGGATCACTTCCACATCCTGGATCACCCCATCGCCCATCTTCATTACGGCCCCTTTCCCGTAGGTTTTATCCAGTTTGTCGAGGGTTAACTTCAGGGCCTTCAACTTCGCTTCTTTCTCGCTGCTCATAGGTTTTTTTCTTTAAATGGACGGTAAAATTACCATTTCTTTTTGGCATTACCACAAAGGGCAAAGCAACCTTTCCGGGCATTGCGTATCTTTTTAAAACATTACCCGGAGAGAGAGGTCAAAGTACCTCCGGGTCCTGCAAAAAGCATGCATCGAATCGCTATGAAGAAGAATGCAATTGCGGTCCCGGCAGAGCCCCGATTCACATTCGGGGCTCTTTTATTTACCGGTATTCAGCGGATTGCTTATTTTTGGCCCATCAATTTCTTTTAACTTAAACCGTAGGTATAGCATGCAACTGTACAATACGTTAAGTGCCGAAGAAAGAGAAGCCCTTATTGAAGCGGCCGGGAAAGACCGGCTTACGATCTCTTTCTACAAATACGCGCACATCGGAAACCCTTCCCTATTCCGGGATTACCTTTTTATACACTGGAGTGCCCTCGACGTACTTGGCCGGATTTATGTGGCCCGGGAGGGTATCAATGCCCAGCTTTCCGTCCCGGCCGAGGACTTCGGAAAATTCAAGGAACACCTGGACAGCATTACTTTCCTCGAAGGCGTCAGGCTGAATATCGCAATCGAACAGGACAACAAGTCTTTTCTGAAGCTGAAGATAAAGGTGCGCCCCAAAATCGTCGCGGACGGGCTTGAGGACGGCAGCTTTGACGTGACAAACAAGGGGATCCACGTCAATGCCGAGCAGTTCAACGCCCTGGTCGAAGACCCGGATGCGATCGTGGTGGATATGCGAAACCACTACGAGAGCGAAATAGGCCATTTTGAAAATGCCATTACCCCCGATGTCGATACCTTCAGGGATTCCCTCGATATTATCGAAGCCCAGTTGCGCGATGCCAAGGAGGACAAGAAGCTGGTCATGTACTGTACCGGCGGGATACGCTGTGAAAAGGCCAGTGCGTATTACAGGCACAAGGGCTTCAAGCAGGTTTATCAGCTGGAGGGCGGGATCATTGAGTACACCCGTCAGGTTCGTGAAAAGAAACTGGACAACAAGTTCAGGGGGAAGAATTTCGTTTTCGACCACCGCCGGGCAGAGCGGATTTCAGAGGATGTCATCGCCAACTGCCACCAGTGCGGGAACCCCTGTGACACCCATGTAAACTGCGCAAACGAGGGATGCCACCTTTTGTTCATTCAGTGCGAGCAGTGTGCTCAAAAAATGAATTCGTGCTGTTCAGAGGCCTGCATGGAAGTGGTTGCCCTTCCGCCTGAAGAACAAAAAAGACTTCGAAAGGGGAAGGTGAAGAGCAACCTGATCTTCAAAAAAGGGAGGTCCGGGGTGTTGAAGTTCAAGAAGCAGGCATCCGAACCCCTCGTTTCAGCAAAGACAGGGGGATGAAGCCGGTGGCGCGATCGCCCCGGCTCTGGCCTGTTTTGGTCAGACCACCTAAAAACACTCTTTTACCGGGTTCGGGCGCAGGTTGTCAAGCCTGTTTGGAAATGAGAAGTCCCGCAGGCACCGCAATCCTCAAGGAGGTATTACAGCGGCGTCCGCTTAGGCCAAAGAATATGTTTTTGTGGCTTGGTCCCAATTTCTGCATCTGTCCGGGTTCGACTTCCTTTTAAAATTATCCTATCTTTACCGGAACAAACGATTTATGAACCTGTTCCCTCCAGTGCTTCCTGGAATGCCTGAGGGATTGAGATAAAAATTATGGGGTGTAGCAGTTGTTCAACCGGAAAGGATGGACAGCCGCGCGGATGTAGGAACAACGGTACCTGCGGTACGGATGGCTGTAATAAACTTACGGTTTTTGACTGGCTTTCAAATATGTCGCTGCCGGCAGGGCAGCAGGCTTTCAATGCGGTGGAAGTCCGGTTCAAAAACAGCAGAAAGGAATTCTTCAGGAATACGGAGGGCCTCTCCCTCTCTATTGGGGACGTGGTTGCCACCCAGGCAAAATCGGGCCACGACATAGGCATTGTTACCCTCACCGGGGAACTGGTACGGGTGCAGATGCGCAAAAAGAATGTGCCGGACGACCCCTCCCTCCCCAAGATCTATCGGAAAGCGACCCAGCGCGACATCGACAAGTGGGTAAAAGTCAGGGGAAAGGAGGATGAGATCAAAAAGCGGTCCCGTGAAATGGCCATAATACTGGGCCTTCAAATGAAGATTTCCGACGTTGAATTTCAGGGAGACGGCTCCAAGGCGACCTTCTTTTACACGGCAGAGGACCGGGTGGACTTCCGCCAGCTGATCAAGGATATGGCCAAGGCCTTTGGCATCCGCATCGACATGCGGCAGATCGGCTACCGTCAGGAAGCGCAGCGCCTGGGGGGTATCGGTTCCTGCGGGCGGGAACTCTGTTGCTCCACCTGGCTCACGGACTTCCGGTCCGTAAGTACCGCTGCGGCACGCTACCAGCAGCTTTCCCTGAACCCCCAGAAACTCGCCGGGCAATGTGGCAAACTCAAGTGTTGCCTCAACTATGAGCTCGACACCTATCTGGATGCCCTAAAGGATTTCCCCTCCTCTGACACCAGGATCCAAACGGAGAAAGGGGTGGCCTTTTGCCAGAAGACGGATATTTTCAAAGGCATTCTCTGGTTCTCCTACAAGGACGACCCTTCGAACTGGCATACCCTGACAAAGGAACAGGTGCGCCAAATCCTTGATCTCAGCCGGCAAAAGAAAAAGATACAAAGCCTGGAGGAATTCTCCTCTGAAAACCTTGCCGGCAAGGAAGTCGCGTTTGAAAACCCCGTCGGACAGGACAGTCTGACCCGTTTTGACAGGCCGAGGAACAAACGCGGCAGCAAAAAGCGCCGGAACAAAGGAAACAACCGCAAAAAAAACCCGAGAAATGCTTAGATACCTGCTCCTTCCCGGCGCCCTCGCCCTTTGCCTTTCCTGTACGGACCACCTGGCCTATGCCTCATTCAAATCCACCGACAACGGACAGTGGGCCAGGGACCGGGTCATGGAGTTCGCGTTTAGCGAACTGGACACCACGAGGACCTACAATATGTTTATCACCCTGCGTAACGATGAACAGTACCCCTACAGCAACCTTTTTGTAATTGCGGAATTCACTGGCCCTGACGGCACCTCGCAGCGGGATACCCTTGAATATCAGATGGCCGATGCCATGGGGGACTGGCTGGGGACGGGTTATGGGAGCGTGAAGGAAAACAAATTATGGTACAGGGAAGACGTCGTTTTTCCGGATTCAGGCGTATATACTGTGACCGTTTCGCATGCCATGAGGAAAAATGGCAGTGCAGAAGGCCTGGATGTGCTCCCGGGGGTACTGGACGTAGGCCTTCAGATCGAAAAGAACCCTTAAGTGAACATGGCGACAAAGAAAAAAACGAAATCAAACCCGTACGGGCCTTTTATCAAAGCCTTCTGGATTCTTTTCGCTGGGGGCGTCCTAATGGTGGCCCTCGTCTTCCTGATGGCCTCCTGGGGTGTTTTTGGGGAAATGCCCACCTTCGAGCGGCTGGAAAACCCGCAGACCAACCTGGCCACGGAGATCATTTCTTCAGACGGCAATACCCTGGGGAAGTTCTTCCTGGATGACAACCGGACCGATGTGCCCTACTCCGAGTTGCCCGAGAACCTGGTGCAGGCCCTGATCGCCACGGAGGATGCCCGTTTTTACGATCATTCGGGGGTGGATGCCCGGGGGACGCTGCGTGCCGTACTCTTTCTCGGACAGCGGGGTGGGGCAAGCACGATCTCCCAACAGCTCGCCCGGCAGCTCTTCGTCGGGGTGCGCTCCAAGAACGTGGTCGAGGCAATCCTGCAAAAGGTCAAAGAGTGGGTGATCGCTACCCGGCTCGAGCGCAACTACACCAAGGAGGAAATTATTTCAATGTACCTGAACATCTATGATTTCGGCTACAACGCGGATGGGATTCGCTCCGCTTCGCGGATCTACTTCGGAAAGGAGCCCAGGGACCTGAAGATCGAGGAATCGGCCCTGCTGGTCGGCATGCTCAAGAACTCGTCCCTGTACAACCCCATCCGGAGGGAGGAACTCACCCGGGGGCGCCGCAATACGGTCCTGGCCCAGATGGCAAAGTATGACTACCTCACCGAAGCCGAACGCGATTCGCTGGTCGCCCTGAAAATGGACATCAATTTTAACCCCGAAAGCCACCGGGAGGGCCTGGCCACCTATTTTCGCATGTACCTGCAGCGTTGGCTTAAGGACTGGATTTCCAAAAATCCAAAACCGGCCCGGGAAGGTGAACGCGACACCTGGAATATATACCTGGATGGCCTGAAGGTCTATACGACCATCGATTCGAGGATGCAGGCCAATGCAGAACAGGCCGTACAGGAGCATATGAAAAGGCTGCAGGCCGAATTTTTTGTGCAGAACACACCCCAGCGGAACCCGACGACCCCCTTCCTGGAACTCTCCTCCGACGAGATCCGGGGGATCATGGACCGGGCCATGAAGACATCGGAGCGCTGGCGGGCCATGGCGCGACAGGGGAAATCCGAAAAGGAAATCCGGGAATCCTTCGACAAGCAGACGGAGATGACCGTTTTTGACTGGAATGCCCCGACCATGGAAAAGGACACCGTCATGACGCCCCTGGATTCGATCCGGTATTACAAGACCTTCCTGCGCGCTGCCATGATGTCCATGGAGCCACAGACAGGGCACGTTAAGGCCTGGGTCGGGGGCATAAACTACCGCCACTTTCAGTACGACAACGTTATTCAGGGCGCCCGGCAGGCCGGGTCGACCTTCAAGCCGTTTATATACGCCGCTGCCATCGACCAGTTGCGGCGCTCGCCCTGCGACACCCTGCCTGACACCCAGTATTGCATCGAGGCGAACAAGTACGGGAACCCGGAACCCTGGTGCCCCAAAAACTCGGACGGAAAGTACTCGGGACAGAGCTATACCCTGAAAAGGGCCCTGGCAAATTCCGTCAACACCATTACCGCCCAGCTCATCGATGAGGTTGGCCCGCGGCCCGTGGTGAGCATCGTCAAGAACCTGGGGCTCACCGGGGACATCCCGGAAGTCCCCTCCATTGCCCTTGGAACCCCCGATTTCAATGTGTACGAAATGGTGGGGGCCTACGGCGCCTTTGCCAACCAGGGGGTTTACGTTAAACCCGTAATGGTCACGCGCATCGAGGATAAAAACGGGACCGTCCTCTACGAGTACACCCCGGAAACCAAGGATGTGCTCAGCCGGGATGTGGCCTATGCCATGGTCGACCTTTTGAAAGGGGTGACCGAAGGGGGGTCCGGAACGCGGCTCCGGCACACCTTTGCCGCGAAGAACCGCGTGTACCAGGAAGTCGTGACAGGGTACCCCTACGAATTTTCGAACCCCATTGCCGGGAAAACCGGGACAACCCAAAACCAGAGTGACGGATGGTTTATCGGGATGGTGCCCAACCTCGTTACCGGGGTATGGGTAGGAGGGGAGGAACGCGCAACCCACTTCAGGGGGATTGAATACGGACAGGGGGCTTCCATGGCCCTCCCTATCTGGGGGTTGTATATGAAGCAGAATTACGCAAATCCCGAACTGGAAGTCTCCACGGCGGATTTTGAAAGGCCTGAGGAACTCTCGATACGGGTCGACTGCAATAAAACTGACGAAGAAAAGGAAGAGAACCAGGAACTCGAAGACGATTTGGAAGAGTTGGATTTCTGAGGTAACTTCCGGGAGCGACTACAGGTTGCCACCAAATAGCAGGTACCATGATACGGAAAACCGTTGCAAATGCCCGTGAAGCCCTGGAAGGGGTTGCGGACGAAATGACGCTGATGCTCGGCGGTTTCGGCCTTTGCGGGATCCCCGAAAATGCCATTGCAGAACTCGTCAGGCGCAATGTGAAGGGCCTCACCTGTATCAGCAACAATGCGGGGGTAGATGATTTTGGCCTCGGGCTATTGCTGCAGAAGCGGCAGATCCGCAAGATGATCTCTTCCTATGTAGGGGAGAACGATGAATTCGAAAGGCAAATGCTCAGCGGGGAACTCGAGGTGGAACTCACCCCCCAGGGAACCCTGGCGGAGAAATGCCGGGCCGCACAGGCGGGAATCCCGGCCTTTTTTACCCCGGCAGGGTATGGCACAGAGGTGGCCGAAGGGAAGGAAACCCGTGAGTTCAACGGCAAAATGTACGTCATGGAACGGGCCTACGAAGCGGATTTCGCATTTGTAAAGGCCTGGAAAGGGGACGAGGCCGGGAACCTGATCTTCCGTGGCACCGCCCGCAATTTCAACCCCTGTATGTGCGGGGCGGCCCGGATTACCGTGGCCGAGGTGGAAGAACTTGTGCCGGCAGGGCAACTGCCGCCGAACCAGATCCACGTCCCGGGGATCTTCGTCAAACGGATTTTCCAGGGGGTGAATTATGAAAAGCGCATTGAACAACGAACCGTACGAACCAAATAGGGATGCTGGATAAGAATGGTATAGCGAAGCGAATCGCCAGGGAAGTACGGGACGGCTACTACGTAAACCTGGGGATCGGCATTCCCACCCTGGTGGCCAATTTTGTAAGGGACGACATACAGGTGGAGTTCCAGAGCGAGAACGGCGTCCTGGGTATGGGCCCCTTCCCGTATGAAGGGGAAGAGGATGCGGACATCATCAACGCCGGGAAACAGACCATCACCACCCTGCCCGGGGCCTCCTTCTTCGACTCTGCCACCAGTTTCGCCATGATCCGGGGACAGCACGTGGACCTCACCATTCTGGGGGCTATGGAAGTGGCTGACAACGGGGACATCGCAAACTGGAAAATCCCCGGAAAGATGGTCAAGGGGATGGGTGGTGCCATGGACCTCGTCGCCTCGGCAGACAACATCATCGTCGCCATGATGCACACCAACAAGGCCGGGGAATCCAAACTGCTCAAATCCTGTACCCTGCCGCTGACCGGGGTCCAATGCGTCCGGAAAATCGTCACAAACCTGGCGGTGCTCGAGGTTACCGAAGATGGGTTCCTGCTGCTGGAACGGGCCCCGGGGGTAAGTGTTGACCAAATACGGGCCGCTACCGAGGGCCGGCTTGTGGTGCCGGCTGAAGTGCCCGAGATGCCGCTCTGACCCGGGACGGCATACATCACAAAATCGAAGTTTTACTACCGTTTACCGACAGTTGACAACAATTGTGGGAATTCATCGTTCTGGGGGTGTATTTTCAAGCGAGAAATGCATCAAAAACCCCAAATTCCACGTAATTAAAGTGCTATGGATACCCAGATGAATCAAACCTCAGAAACAGAAGAGATCCAGGTTTACCGAAACGAGTTCGTAAGCGGGATACTCTTGCTGACCAAAAAACTATTTATGCTTTAGGCAACCTGAAGACATAGAGAAAAAGCCCCCTGTCAACCACAGGGGGCTTTTTTGTTTCCACTGGTGGATTTCGTCTGCTATTTATACCTTGTCCCCAATGGATGCCATTCGAATTGAACAGATCGATACCAGCCATTTGGCAGAACTGCAGCAAATCGGCAGGGAAACCTTTTCGGAAGCCTTCGCCGGTGCCAATAACCCGGAGGATTTCAGGCGATACCTGCAGGAGGCCTTCGATCGGGACCGGCTGGGGCGGGAACTGGCAAACCCTGAAAGCCGCTTTTTTTTCCTCTATGAAGGGGGGACCCTGATGGGTTATTCCAAAATCAACTACGGGCAGGCCCAGACGGAATTAAGGGAACCCGATGGCATGGAGGTTGAACGGATTTACATTCGGAAGGCCGGCCAGGGGAGGGGCCTGGGTTCCCGGATGCTCAACTGGTTGGTGGCGATTGCCAGGGCTGAGGGGAAGTCCTACCTATGGCTGGGGGTTTGGGAAGAAAATCACGATGCGATCCGGTTTTACAAACAGCACGGATTCGTTACATTTGGAAAACATCCCTATTACGTGGGATCGGACCGGCAAATGGACTGGATGATGCGCTTGCATATTGAACCCGGACCCGCAGAGCCCGCCTAAACACCTGTAATTATGAAAAGAGTCGCATTTCTTTTATTTCTTCTCCTCACCTTCTCACCCCTCAGCGGCGCAGCCCAGGGGGAGCTCTATTTCCCCGCCCCCGGAAGGAACTGGGAGCAGAAAGCACCAGCCGATTTCAAAATGGATGCGGCCGGGCTCCGCACGGCAGTGGAATTTGCAAAATCCCACGAGTACAGTGGTCCCACTGATTTGCGGATGGCCATATTGAAGGGGTTTGAGCGCGAGCCCTATCACGAGATCCTCGGGCCGGTGAAGCCAAGGGGCGGTCCTGCCGGGATGATCCTGAAAAACGGGTACCTCGTGGCTTCTTGGGGTGACATCGAACGGGTGGACATGACCTTCAGTGTCACGAAGAGTTTCCTTTCGACCATGGCGGGACTGGCCAGGGACAGGGGCTTGTTGCAGTCGGAGACGGATTTGGTCTCTTCCTATATCTGGGACGGCACCTTTGAGGGGGCCCACAATTCCAAAATCCGGTGGTCCCACCTGTTGCAACAGAATTCCGACTGGTCCGGCACCCTCTGGGGGCTTAAGGATTGGGCCGACCGCCCCCCCTCCGAGGGGGGTGTGGACGACTGGAAATACCGTCCCCTGAGGGAACCCGGAACGGTCATGGAATACAACGATGTGAGGGTGAATGTACTGTCGTATTCCCTTACACACCTTTGGAGGCAGCCCCTCCCCACGGTGCTGAAAAACGAACTCATGGACCCCATAGGCGCGTCGCCCACCTGGAGGTGGTTCGGGTATGACCACGCCTGGACCGTCATCGACGGGTATAAAGTGCAATCGGTAACCGGGGGCGGGCACTCCGGAGGCGGGATCTTCATAAGCGCCTCGGACATGGCCCGATTTGGCCTTTTATTTCTCGGCAGGGGGGTTTGGGACGGAAAAAGGATCCTGAGCGAGTCGTGGATCGACGCAGCCACCACCCCGTCAAAACCCAATCCGAACTACGGGTATATGTGGTGGTTGAACCAGCCCGGGGACCGGCATTGGGAGGGTGTTCCTGAGAGTGTCTACTACGCTGCCGGATTCGGCGGGAACTTTATCGTCATTGCCCCGCAACAGCAGCTTGTCATGGTTTTGCGCTGGCTGGAGCCGTCTGAGATCGGGTCCTTTGTCCAGCAGGTCTTCAGGGCCCTGCCTTAAATTGCGGAAAGGATATCACAGGCCCGCCGGAGGGTATCCGCCTTTTTGGCGAAACAGAACCGCACCTGGCGGTGGTCTTCCCGATCCAGGTTGAAGACCGAGATCGGGATGCCGGCAACCCCCTTTTCCCGAAGGAGCCACTCTGCAAACTCCAGGTCGCTTTTGGGACTGATGCTTGAATAGTCGAGCAACTGGAAGTAGGTGCCTTCTGCCGGTGTGTAGCCAAAGCGGGAGCCGCTGATCCCCTGCAGGAACAAGTCCCTTTTTTCCTGGAAGAAGGCCCCGAGCGCTTCATAGCGGGAGGGATCTTCCAGATACATTTTAAGCGCACGCTGGGCCGGGTGGTTCACCGAGAAGACCACAAATTCATGGAGTTTCCTGAATTCGGCCATCAGGGAGGCCGGGGCCAGGCAATACCCCATTTTCCAACCGGTTACGTGGAAAGTCTTCCCGAAGGAAGCGCAGATAAAGGACCGCTCTTTCAGGCCTGGAAACCGGCAAACGCTTTGGTGTGCGGCCCCGTCAAAGACCAGGTGCTCATAGACTTCATCAGAGAGCACGAGGACATTCGTCGGCCGCAGGATTTCTTCGAGGGTGCGAAGGTCCGCCTCTTTTAGTATCGTGCCGCTTGGATTGTGGGGCGTGTTGATGATGACCATACGTGTTTTCGGGCTGAGGGCATGTCGCAGGGCATCCCAGTCGATCTGAAACCCCGGGCCCTTTAGCTGGATCAGCACGGGGATGCCCCCATGGGCGAGGACACTGGGCTCATAACAGTCATAGGCCGGTTTGAAAATGATCACTTCATCCCCGGGATACACCGTACTTGCGATGGCCGTATAGATGGCCTGGGTGGCACCGGCCGTCAGGGTGATTTCAGTTTCCGGATGGTAGTACTGTCCATGGCACCTGACGGTTTTTTCGGAGATGGCTTCCCTGAGGGAATAGATCCCCCCCATGGGCGAATACTGGTTGAAATTCCCCTGCAGGGCCTCCCCCATCAGGCGGATCAGTTCCGGGTCCACGTCGAAATCGGGGAATCCCTGGGAGAGGTTGATCGCCTGGTGGTCGGCAGCCATCCGGCTCATTTTGCTGAAGATGGACTCCTGGAGATCGGGAAGTTTGGAACGCAGGTTCAGGCCCATGGGAGTGTTGTTTTATAAAATTAAAAATCCCGGCACGCCATGGGACCGGGATTTTGATTCTTTCACGCGAGAAGGGACTATCCCTTGACGGTGGCCATCAGGTACTCCCGGTTCATCCTGGCAATGTTTTCAAGGGAGATCCCTTTGGGGCATTCAACTTCGCAGGCGCCTGTATTGGTACAGTTGCCGAAGCCTTCCAGGTCCATCTGCCGCACCATGTTCAGCACCCGCTCGGTCGCCTCGACCTTGCCCTGTGGCAGCAGGGCAAACTGAGACACCTTGGCCGAAGTGAAGAGCATCGCGCTGGCGTTCTTGCAGGCCGCCACACAGGCCCCGCATCCAATGCAGCTCGCCGATTCAAAGGCTTCGTCTGCCTTCTGTTTTTCGATGGGGATGGCGTTCGCGTCTACCGTATGCCCGGAGGTGTTTACGGAAATATACCCCCCGGCCTGCTGAATGCGGTCAAAGGCGCTGCGGTCAACCATCAAGTCCCGGATAATCGGGAAGGCGGTGGCGCGAAAGGGTTCGATCACGATGGTGTCCCCGTCCTTAAAGCGTCGCATGTGCAGCTGGCAGGTGGTGATCAAGCGGTCAGGACCGTGGGGCTCGCCATTGATCACCAGCGAGCACGAGCCGCAAATCCCCTCCCGGCAGTCATGGTCAAAAACAACAGGTTCATCACCCTTTTCGATCAGTTGCTGATTGAGCACATCGAGCATTTCCAGAAAGGACATATCTCCTTCGATGCCATCGATGGGATACTCCACCAGGCTGCCCTTGGAGTTTTGGTTTTTCTGACGCCAGATTTTCAACAGTAATTTCATAGCTAACTTTATTTGAATCCCGATCAGGAGGTTCCCCGGGGAGGGCCTCCCAAACGTCTATTTATAACTTCTCGTCTTCAGCTCCACGTTTTCAAACACGAGCTCTTCCTTGTGCAACTTCGCATCCTTGGGCTCCCCATTGTATTCCCAGGCGGCTACATAGCGGAAATTTTTATCGTCCCGCAGGGCTTCACCTTCGGGGGTCTGGTACTCCTCCCGGAAGTGTCCGCCACAGGACTCATTCCGGTGCAGGGCGTCCTTGGCGAACAATTCCCCCAGTTCGAGGAAATCGGCCACCCGCCCGGCCTTCTCCAGTTCAGGGTTCATCTCATCCATGCCGCCGGGGATTTTCACATTTTCGTAGAAGTCCTTCCGCAGGGCTGCGATTTCTTCAATAGCTTCCTTCAGCTCCTTCTCATTGCGGGACATCCCGCATTTGTTCCACATGATTTTCCCCAGCTTTTTGTGGTAGTAATCCACAGGGTGGGTCCCTTTGGCGCCCAGCAGCCTCTGCAGGCGTTCCCTGACTTCTGCCTCCGCCTTTTCAAAGGCCTCGCTTTCCGTGGATATAGGCCCGGTCCGGATGTCGTCGGAGAGATAATCCCCTATGGTATAAGGAAGCACGAAATACCCATCGGCCAGTCCCTGCATCAGTGCGGAGGCCCCAAGGCGGTTCGCCCCGTGATCGCTGAAATTGGCCTCCCCCGCGGAGTAGCAACCGGGGATCGTGGTCTGCAGGTTATAGTCTACCCATAACCCGCCCATGGTGTAGTGGACGGCCGGATAGATCATCATTGGGGTCTTGTACGGATTTTCGTCCACGATCTTCTCGTACATCTGGAACAGGTTTCCGTATTTGGCCGAGATGACTTCTTCACCCAGTTTCGTAATGGTTTCCGCATCCGGGTTTTTCAGGCCCGAGGTCATCGCTTTTTCGGAACCGTAACGCTGGATGGCCGCTGCAAAATCCAGGTAAACGGCCTCCCCTGTCCTGTTTACCCCAAATCCGGCATCGCAGCGTTCTTTTGCTGCCCGGGAGGCCACGTCCCTTGGGACCAGGTTCCCGAAAGCCGGATAGCGCCGTTCCAGGAAGTAATCCCGGTCTTCCTCCGCTATTTTTGTCGGTTTGAGTTTTCCTTCGCGGATCGCCTGGGCATCTTCCAACCTGGCCGGCACCCAGATGCGCCCGTCGTTCCTGAGGGATTCCGACATCAGGGTGAGCTTTGACTGGTGGTCCCCCGAAACGGGGATACAGGTGGGGTGTATCTGGGTAAAGCAGGGATTGGCAAAAAAGGCACCCCGCTTGTGCACCCGCCACGCGGCGGTCACATTGCTGCCCATCGCATTGGTGGAGAGATAGAAGACATTTCCATAGCCCCCGGAGGCGATGACGACGGCGTGGGCCGAATGCCGCTCGATTTTGCCCGAAACCAGGTCCCGGGCGATTATGCCCCGCGCCTTGCCATCCACGATCACCAGGTCGAGCATTTCATGCCGGGTGTAGGATTTGATCTTCCCCCTGTTGATCTGCCGGTTCATCGCCGCATAGGCCCCGAGGAGCAATTGCTGACCGGTCTGTCCTTTGGCATAGAAGGTACGGGAGACCAGTACCCCCCCAAAAGAGCGGTTGTCGAGCAACCCGCCGTATTCGCGCGCAAAGGGAACCCCCTGGGCCACACATTGGTCGATGATGTTCACCGACTCTTCAGCCAGGCGGTATACATTGGCTTCCCGCGAACGGTAGTCCCCTCCCTTGATGGTGTCGTAAAAAAGGCGGTAAGGGCTGTCTCCGTCCCCCTGGTAGTTCTTGGCCGCGTTGATCCCTCCCTGGGCTGCAATGCTGTGGGCCCGCCTCGGGGAATCCTGGTAGCAAAACGTTTTGACGTTATATCCCAATTCCGCAAGGGTCGCGGCAGCCGAAGCCCCGGCAAGCCCGGTTCCCACAATGATGATATCGATGTTCCGCTTGTTGGCGGGGTTCACCAGGTTAATATCGTTCTTGTGCTTTGTCCATTTCTCGGCCAGTGGCCCGGAAGGGACTTTAGAATCCAGTATTCCCATAATTAATGCGTTATCGGGTTAAGGTGATGGTACAGGGCGATAAAGATGAACAGGAGTGGCACCACGATGGCGTATAGCCGTGCAAAACTCCGTATCCCGGAACTGTACTTGTTATTGATGCCCATACTCTGGAAGGAGGATGCAAAGCCGTGCCAGAGGTGCAGGGCCAGCAGGATAAAGGAAACCACATAGAGGAGGGTCCTCCACATGGGGGCAAATTTTTCGACGGTTTCAGCGTAATAGCGTGTGGGGTCCTCAGGATTGGCCTCGATAAACTTGTAGTTCATTTCGTGGATCCAGAAGTCGTAGAAATGAAGCCCAAGGAATGCCAGGACGACGAGCCCGGACAAAATCATATTGCGGGAAACCCAGGGGGCATTGGCACTGCCCTTGTATTTCACATAGCGGACCGACCGGGCCTTCCTGTTCTGCAATTCCAGCACGATCCCCATCACAAAGTGGACCACCACCCCGGCGATCAGGATGGGTTGCATCAAAAACTGCACTACGGGGTTATACCCCATAAAATGGGACATGGAATTAAAGGTGTCCGGGCTGATCACCGACGTGAGGTTGATCGTGACGTGCAAAACCAGAAAAAGTACGAGAAATAGCCCTGAAAGCGCCATTACCACTTTTCTGGCCACCGAAGTTTTAGCGAGTCCGCTCATGGATAGTTAGATTTTAACAGCAGGCACAAAAATACTCTACAGGCGTTTCAATAACAAACTTTACGGGGCTTTCTGCGGGTATTTGGGAGGATCCTGACGAGATTGGGCGCCTGCTCATCCCGCGGGGGTATCGCCCCGGATATCCGAGAGCTGGATTCCAAGGGCCCTGGTGGATAATTGCACTTCGATAAAACTGAGGATCAGGGAGCCAATCAGGCAAAGCAGGCTGATTCCGAAAAGGAGGTTCGCCCAGAAAACCCACTGCAGGTAGATCAACAGCATGCAGAGGGCGCTGAAGAGAAAGCTGAGGATGGCCAGCGCCTGCATCTGCTTTATGATTTCCAGGCGCCGCTGCAGTTGGCGGACCTGTTTTCCGAGGTTGGCCGAAGCCTTTTCCCGGTACTGGCGGTGGAGTTCCCGGATCAGGGCAGCGATGGCGAGGTATCTGGCATTATAGGCCAGCATACTGAGTGAAATTGCAGGGAACAGCAGGGCGGGAATGCTCAGGGTTAACTCCATAGTGAGGTATTTGGCCGGGGCGGGAACCCGGGGGGCGCTAGTTGATTTTGAAGGGGACAGACTCCTGTTTCCCGCCGTGGTCAAGGACCGCCTGATAGGACCCTTCGGGCAGGTAAGTTTTGCCATTCCGGGCTTCGGGCAGGTTTGCCTTGTATTTCGAGAGGTAGCTTTTCTTTCCTTTCTCGGAAAAGGCTACGTCATAGGAAATGATGTTCAGGCCCGGATCCGCCAGGAGCTCCGTCTCACTCAGGACAATGCCGTCTGCCGTCTGAATCGATGCAGTGGTCAGCCCCCCTTCCCGGCTGTAAAAAACGATATCCAGCCCGGGGGTATTCGGGGTGCCCCATGTGGAATACGAATTCCCCCACCTCTGGGAGTGTTTCAGGTCCGGCATGTCGAAAACGACAAGCGACTTTTCGAGCAGCCCTGGGGTCAGCTGTTGCAGGGCGGCGATGTCTGCGCGGTAGATACTCCGCCCATGCGTCCCTGCCAGCAGGTGTTTCGCCTCGGGCTGTATCACCAGGTCGTGCACGGCCACATGGGGCATGCCGTTTTGCAGGATATTCCAGGTTGCTCCCCGGTCCAGGGAAACATAGAGCCCGTTGTCCGTTCCCACAAAGAGCAGGTTTTCGTTTGCAGGGTCCTCGACAAAGGCGTTTACAGGGGCCGCAGGGATTCCGGCAGCAATCGATTTCCAGGTCTTCCCATAATCCTCGCTGACAAACAGGTAGGGCGAGAAGTCATCCCAGCGATAGCCGTTCAGGGCCGCATAGACCCGTTCTTCCCTGTGGGCGGAGGCGGCCACCCGGCTTACCCACAGCCCGGGGGGGAAGCTATCGGAAATTCGGTTCCAGCTGGCCCCGCCGTCCCGGCTTACCTGCAGGATGCCGTCGTCGCTCCCGGTATAAAGAAGTCCGAATCGAAGGGGGGATTCCGAAAGGGTCGTCAGGGTCCCGTAAGACACATTCCCGCGCTTTCCACCCCCGGTGAGGTCCCCGGAAATCACCTGCCAGTCTTCCCCCTGGTTCATGGACCGGTGGAGCTTGTGGCTCCCCAGGTACAGGATGTCCTGGTTGTGGGGGGACAGCAGGATAGGGGTTTGCCAGTTAAAACGGTAAGGCGATTCCCCCAGCACGTGCTTTGGCTGGATTCGCGTGCGTTTTCCGGTGCCGAGGTCCAGGCGGAAGTAGGAGCCGAACTGAAAGCCTGTGTAAACGATATCCGGATTCCTGGAATCGATCTGCACCTGCATCCCGTCCCCCCCCATGATGGACTCCCAGGGATAGTGGCCGGACTGGTGCCAGTCCACGGATTCGGCGGCATTGTGCGGGCCCTTCCAGACGCCGTTGTCCTGGAGTCCGCCATACACGTTGTAAGGCGTTTGCCGGTCTGCGTTGATCGCATAGAACTGTCCTACAGTCGGGGTATTGCTCTTGATCCAGTTTTGCCCGAAATCATAGGAAATATTGACCCCCCCGTCATTCCCATTGACCAGGTGTCCCTCCAGGTTCGGGTTGATCCACAGGGCATGGTGGTCTGCATGTACGTTTTCGCCGGATATGGAGGCAAAGGATTCCCCCCCGTTGTCGGAACGCAGGATGGGAACCCCGGCGATATAGAGCTGTTCCTTGTCGTAAGGGGCTACACGGATCTGCCCGAAAAAATAGCCATAGCTGTAGTAGAGGTCGTCGATATACCCCTTATGTGTTTTGTTCCAGGTCATTCCCCCATCGGTGCTTTTATATACTTCCGCCCCGATCACAGGGGTCTCAAACTGCACCGTATTGGGATCTTCCAGGTACCTGACGAGGTCTGCGGGCCGGATTTCGCCTCTGCGGACCATTTCCTTGACGTTGTTTGCCCGGTATTCTTTGGGAAAGCCATTTGACTCCAAAAAAGCATTGAGTTTGCCGTTGTCCAGGTTGAGGAAGTCAGTTGCCGAAATCTTTTCAAAGGCTCCTTTTTTCAGGGCATCCCGGTCGGCATCTTGAGGTTTTTCCGGCCGTCGGGACTGGTTGTCCATGACAGCATAGACGGTGTTGGTGTCGAACGCCGCGAGGCCGATCCTGCCGACACCCGCTCCCTCAGGGAAGCCCGATTTCCCGCCTGAAACCAGTTTCCAGGTATCCCCTCCGTCAGCACTTTTGTAAATGCCTGAACCCGGGCCACTGCCCTTGAAATCCCAGGCCTTCCGGTCCCGTTCCCATGCCGCTGCAAAAAGCGTCCGAGGGTCTCCGGGAACCGATATGAGATCCACCATGCCCGTGTCCTCGTCGATATAAAGGGTTTTGGCCCACGTTTTCCCTCCGTCCCTGGTTTTGTAGATGCCGCGCTCTTCATTCGGGGAATACAAATGTCCCAGGACAGCTACCACTGCATGGTCCGGGTTCTCCGGATGGATCTCAATGCGACCGATGTGGTGGGAGTCGGGGAGCCCTGCGAAGGACCAGGTTTTGCCTTTGTCCGTGGATTTCAGCATGCCAATGCCCGCATAGGAGGAACGGGAGGCGTTGTTTTCTCCGGTGCCTGCATAGACGGTTCCGCTCGGCCAGTGAACGGCGATATCCCCAAGGTTCTGAGTGGGGGTTTGGTCCAGGACGGGGACAAACGTAGTGCCGTTGTTGTTCGTATACCAAAGGCCACCGGAGGCATAGGCGACAAAAAACTCACTTGGTTTATCGGGGTTCACATCGACATCCACGACCCTGCCACTCATGATCGAAGGCCCGATATTTTCGAGCCTCAGGTTTTTGACCAGGGAGGTTTTTTTCATTTTTTCCTGTAATTCCATGGCTTTCTGAACCTGGAAGGGATTGGTCGCAGGGGTCTGGGCCCCTGATCTGAAAAGGCAGGCCAGGGTGGCAGAAATCAATAGTAGTCCTGGGATTCTCATAAAGGGTTTGTGGTTATTAATTGGAGTAATAGCCTCCGATTTTGTGGAGTGAGCTATTTTTTTGGTAATTTAGGAAGGATTAACCAACAAAACCAACTTTTATGGAAGAGTACTTACCATTGATTATCCAATTGCTCTCAGGGGCGGTTGGGGGCAACGTGGCGGGAAAGCTTTTTAACAACCTTTCCCTTGGCACCCTCGGGAATTCCATAGCCGGGATCCTCGGCGGCGGAATCGGAGGACAGGTCCTGGGGCTTCTCGGCCTGGCTGACGGAGGTACCGGGCTTGGCGGGATTCTCGGCAGCGTCGCTGGTGGGGCTATAGGAGGAGCGGTGATCATGGCGGTGATCGGGGCCCTGAAAAAAGCCTTTGTAAAATAGCCAGCCCATTGTCCACTTTCATTACAGGGGCCCGTGAGGGGCCCCTTTTTTGTTCTGGGGCGGATATGTACCTTTGGGAAAAGCATTTATATGAAGTACCATCCGATTGATTCGAGGCTCTTTGTGCGAAACCGCGGGAAATTCATGAAGGCCATGGCCCCCAAAAGCCTGGCCGTCTTCAATTCCAATGACCTCTACCCGGTAAGCGCCGACAGCACTATGCCATTTCAGCAACATCGGGATATCCTTTACCTCAGCGGGGTGGACCAGGAGGAGAGTATTTTGCTTTTATTTCCCGATGCCGTCAACCCGGCTCAGCGGGAAGTGCTTTTCCTGCGCGAAACAAACGAGCATATTGCCGTTTGGGAAGGTGAGAAACTGACCAAACAACGGGCCTTTGAAGTTTCGGGCATACAGACGGTTTATTGGCTCAGCGAATTTGAAAAGGTGTTTTTTGACCTGATGACCGAGGCCGATACCATTTACCTCAACACCAATGAGCACTACAGGCAGGCTGTGGAGACACAGACGCGGGAGGATCGATTTATCAAGTGGTGCAGGGAGAAATACCCTGCGCACACAGTCGCCAGGAGCAACCCCATCCTGCAGCAGATCCGGGGGGTGAAGGAGGCGGAGGAACTCCAGCTGATGCAAACCGCCTGCGGGATTACCGAAAAGGGCTTTCGAAGGGTGCTTGGGTTTGTAAAACCCGGGGTGTGGGAATACGAAATAGAGGCGGAGTTCCTGCACGAGTTTATCAGGAACCGGTCCAGGGGGTTCGCCTATACCCCCATCATTGCCTCGGGCAACAATGCCAATGTCCTGCACTATATTGAGAACAACAAGCAATGCCGCGCGGGGGACCTGATCCTGATGGATGTCGGGGCCGAATACGCGAACTATTCCAGCGACATGACGCGCACCATCCCGGCCAGCGGCCGGTTCAGCAAGCGCCAAAAGGAAGTCTACCAGGCTGTGCTCCGCGTCAAGGAGGAGGCCACCAAAATGCTGGTCCCCGGGACCATTTGGGCGGAATACCATAAAGAGGTCGGCAAGATCATGACCTCGGAGTTGCTGGGCCTGGGCCTTCTTGACAAAGCGGACGTGCAACAGGAAAACCCCGACAGGCCCGCCTATAAAAAATACTTTATGCATGGGACGAGCCACCATATTGGTTTGGATACCCACGACTACGGGGAATTAAAGACCCCTATGAAACCGAACATGGTCTTTACGGTGGAGCCGGGCATCTATATCCCCGATGAAGGGATGGGAATCCGCCTCGAGGACGATGTGGTGATTCAGGAATCCGGGGCCCCGGTGAATTTGATGAAGGATATCCCGATTGAAGCGGGTGAGATTGAGGAGCTCATGAATGCCCGTTAGGGGCGTCGGGTCGATGCCGGCAGCGCAGCAAGGGCATGAGGTTGAGGTGCCCGCCCCCAGGCCGTCCCAATAAAAAAACCCGGCCTACAGGCCGGGTTTTAGCGCTTAAGCAGAAGGGTTATTCCTCCACAAAAAGGTAGTTCAGGTTCAGGTCGTTAAAGGCCTTGTTGAATGAGGAGATCTCCTCGTCCACCATGCGGTCGAAGGCACTGAGCTGTTTGTTGATCTCTGTGGTAAGCTCATTCTTGACCGCCAGATCCTGGGCTGTTGGCGGAAAGTCATCCAGGCCGACCAGGCTGTTGAGATGCGCCAGTTTATTGGTCAGCCGGATCGGGAAATTGAGCGGGTCCTGCCCACTGCGGTTCTGGGTCTGGTACAGGGCTTTTTCAATCTCCCCGAACTCCTCCTTCATTTTTTTGGCCCGGTCCACCAGCTCCCCGGTGGCCTCATTCCCTTCATACTGTTTGATAAAGGCATCCAGCTGGGTATTGACCTTCCGGATTTTCTCAATGGACTGGTGCGCCCGGTCCACCGTCCCGTTGACATCGGAAATAAACTCATTCTGGGCCTGCATGTCTGCCACGCTCACCTCCGCCCTGGGATCAGGGATGATGTTGAACGTTTGCGACAGGGTTTCGCCCCCGGCCGTCAAATGGACCTTATAAGGGCCCGGGACCGCTTTTGCACCATCGAGGTTGGCCCACCAGAGGATCATTCCATCCAGCCTCCTGGCGCCTTCGCCCCGGGTGTCCCAAACGTGGGTGTTGCCCCCTTTTTCAACTTCCAGTTTTTTATCCTTTTCCTTCGCAAAGGTGCTGTAGGCCGCCAGGGTATCCCCCGCCATACTCATATAGGTCAGGGAAACGCTGTCTTTTTCGGAAAAGTCCTTCATAAAGAAATGGGTCACAACGCCATTGGGCGGGTTCTGGCCCTCGGTCAGTGAAGGCGTCCGCGCAGTACCCCCCTTGGTGCGATAGGAGTCTTTGGGTTTATACAGGATGGCGGATGCATTTTTGGAAGCTTCATCAAGCTGGTGAAGTACGGTGAGGTCATCGAGAATCCAAAGGCTCCTGCCCTGTGTCGCCACAATTAGGTTATCCTCCTTGATCGCCAGGTCGGTTATCGGCACAATGGGCAGATTCAGCTGGAAGGGATTCCAGGAAGCCCCATCGTCAAAAGAAATATACATTCCGGTTTCGGTGCCTGCATAAAGCAACCCTTTGCGTTTTGGGTCCTCCCGGAGGACCCGGGTAAAGTGCTCCCCGTCAATTCCATCTGTGATTTGGGACCATGTTTTGCCGTAGTCGGTCGTTTTATAGAGATAGGGCCTGAAGTCTCCCAGCTTGTAGCGGGTAGCCGCCACATAACAGGTGCCCTCATCAAAGGCGGAGGGCTCGATGCTGTTTACCATGCTCCATTCCGGCATGCCCTTCGGGGTCACATTTTCCCAGTTCTGTCCGCCGTCCCGGGTGAGATGCACCAGGCCGTCGTCGCTTCCAACCCACATCAGGCCTTCTTTCAGGGGGCTTTCATTCGCTGCAAAAATGGTACAGTAGTATTCCACCCCGGTATTGTCCTGCGTTATAGGCCCCCCGCTGGATACCAGCTTATCAGGGTCGTTCCGGGTGAGGTCAGGTGAAAGGAGCTCCCAGCTTTGCCCCTCATTCGTGCTCATATGAACATGGTTCGAGAAGGTGTAAAGCTTTTTCGGGTCATGCCGGCTGAAGATGATCGGAAAGTTCCACTGGAACCGATATTTCATCCCTTCAGCCCCATAGCCCATCGGGTTGTCCGGCCATACGTTGACCGCCCGGACCGTGCCCGCCTCGTGGTTTACGCGGGTGAGGAAGCCGCCGTAACTGCCCCCATAGACGATATCGCTGTTCTCAGGGTCTACCGCGATGTGCGCGCTTTCCCCCCCGGCGGTCTCCTCCCAGTCGTCTTCTCCTATGCTCCTCCCGTCTGACCTGTGCCGGATCCGGATCGTGGAATTATCCTGCTGGGCCGCGTAGATCCTGTAGGGATGGGCATTGTCCGTGGTAACCCTGTAAAACTGGGCCGTGGGTTGGTTGTAATAGGTGGTCCAGGTGGTGCCCCCGTCGTAGGAAACCTGGGCTCCCCCATCATCCCCTATGATCATGCGGTTCGGATCTTCAGGGGCAATCCAAAGGTCGTGGTGATCGCCGTGGGGGGCATTGAAGGTGTTGAAGGTTTTCCCCCCATCGGTGGATCTGTGGTACTGCACGTTGAGGACGTAGACGACATCCTCGTCATGGGTGTCTGCATAAACGCGGGTGTAATACCACGCCCGCTGACGCAATTTACGCTCGCTGTTGACCTGGGACCAGGTCTTTCCCCCGTCCTCTGACCGGTAAAGCCCGCCTTTGTCCTTGTTTTCGACGATGGCCCAAACCCGCTGGGAATTCACAGGTGATACCGTGACCCCTATAATGCCGAGCGTCCCCTCGGGGAAACCTTCGTTCTTCGAGATTTCCTTCCAGGTTTCGCCACTGTCCGTGGATTTCCACAGGGCCGAACCTTCCCCCCCGCTGCTGAGGCTGTATGGGGTGCGCTGCACCCTCCAGGTACTGGCGTACAGGATTCGCGGGTTGGTGGGATCGAGGGTCAGGTCCACGGCTCCCGCCAGGTCATTTACATACAATACCTTGCGCCAGTTTTTGCCCCCATCCGTGCTTTTGTAGACTCCACGGTCCTCCGTGGGCTTATAGATATTTCCAAGCACCGCAGCGTATACGATGTCGCTGTTTTTCGGATGTACTTTCAGGCGGGGGATATGGCGTGTTTTATCCAGGCCTGCCTGTGCCCACGTTTTGCCGGCATCCTCGCTTTTCCAGACTCCATAGCCCGAGGACACATTCCCGCGGACCGTGTTTTCGCCCCCACCGGCGTAAAGTA